>JBKPRF010000237.1:0-8895 GCA_046734475.1 Chloroflexota bacterium | reverse complement strand
CTCACGTCCGATGCGATCGTCCACCAGCGCCTGGCTGCTCCGCCGGCGCGCCGGCGGCCCGCTCCCGCGCCCGGCGCGCCGATCGTGGCCAGCGACCAGCTGCCGGAACGCGGGATGGATCCGGGAGCCGTCCTCCTCGCGCTCCTGGGATCGCCGAATCTCGCCTCGCGTCGGCAGGTCTTCGAGCAGTACGACTCGACCGTCGGCACCCTCACGGCGACCGGTCCCGGGGCCGGTGCGGCCGTCCTCCTGATCCGGGGAACGTCGAAGGGCCTCGTGGCGGCGACCGACGCGAACGCGACCGTCGGGGCGTTCGATCCGTGGCTCGGAGCCGCGCTCAGCGTGGCCGAGGCGACCCGCAACGTCTCGATCACCGGCGCTCGGCCACTCGGCGTCACGAACTGCCTGAACTTCGGCGATCCCACCCGGCCCGAGGCCTTCTGGCAGCTGTCGGAGGCGGTACGCGGCCTCGGCGATGCCTGCCGCGCGCTCGGGTTGCCCGTCACCGGCGGCAACGTCTCGCTCTACAACGAGTCGCCCCGAGGCGCGATCCTGCCGACGCCAGAGATCGGGGTGGTGGGACTCCTCGACGATGTCGGATCAGCGGTCGGCCCGGCGTTCGTGCGCGACGGCGATGCGATCGTGCTCGTGGGCGAGGCGGCGCCGGGCCTTGGCGGGAGCGAGTACGCGCGCTTGGCAGGCGCCGCTCCGGAGGACGGCCCGCCCGCGATCGATCTCGCCCGCGAGGCCGCGCTGCAGGCGTTCATCCGCGAGGCGATCGAGCAGCGGCTGGTCGAGTCGGCCCAGGATGTCTCCGCGGGCGGCCTGGCGGTCGCGATCGCGGAGGCCGCGATGTGGTCGGGCCTCGGGGCCCGGGTCCGCCTGCCCGTGGCGAGCTCGCCCGCCGTCGACCTGTTCGGCGAGAGTCCGAGCCGGCTCGTGCTCTCGAGCACGCCGGACCAGACGCCGGCCCTCCAACGCCTGGCCCAGGAGCATGACCTGCCGATCGCCGTGGTCGGGCAGGTCGGTGGGGAGCGCCTCGTCCTCGAGCTCGTCGGCGCGGGCGCGACTGGGGCCGCGGAGGAGCGCGGATCGGGCGTCGCCGACTCGATCGACGTCCGGCTGCGCGACCTGCGCCACGCCTGGGACCACGGCCTCGGCCGGGCCCTCGGCTGGGAGCCGGCCGGGTGATGCGCCTGAACCGCCCGCGGAGGCGCCGCTAGATGTGTGGCGTGTTCGGCGTCTCGATGCCGCCCGGCGCGCCGGCGGACGCGGCCGGCCTCGCCACGATGGGCCTGTTCGCCCTGCAGCACCGGGGCCAGGAATCGGCCGGGATCGCCGTCAGCGACCGCGAGCAGATCTTCCTCTACAAGGACCTCGGGATGATCTCCCAGGTCCTCGACGACCGGCGCCTGCCATCGATGCGGGGCGAGCTTGCGATCGCCCATTGCCGCTACTCGACGACCGGATCGACGATCTGGGAGAACGCCCAGCCGACGTTCCGGCTGGGACCGCGGCGATCCGTCGCGATCGGCCACAACGGCAATCTCGTCAACACCCGCGAGCTCCTCGGCCAGCTGGAAGGCGGCCGGGCCCGCCTCGCCGCGACGACCGACACCGAGCTCCTGACGACGCTCCTCGCCGACGAGCCGGCAGCCGATACGGTTGCGGCGCTGCTCGAGCTCCTGCCGCGCGTCCGTGGCGCCTTCACGCTGCTGATCCTCGACAAGGACCGGATCATCGGGGTCCGCGACCCGCATGGCTTCCGGCCGCTCGTCCTCGGCCGGATCCCGGACGTCAGCGCCGGTGCCGACGGTGCCGCGCCGTGGGCCACCGACGGCATCCGCGACGCATGGGTCCTGTCGTCCGAGACGACCGGGCTCGACATCGTCGGGGCCGAGTTCGTCCGGGACGTCGAGCCGGGCGAGATGGTCATCCTGGAGCCGGGTCGTGAGCCGCGCTCGGTCCGCTACGCGGCGGCCGATCCGGCACTCTGCGTGTTCGAGCTCATCTACTTCGCCCGGCCCGATTCGTACATGGAGGGTCGCAACCTGTACGAGGTCCGGCGCCGGATGGGCGAGCAGCTCGCCGGCGAGCACCCGACCGACACGGATCTCGTGATGCCGGTTCCGGACACGGGCGCCCCGGCGGCCGCCGGCTTCGCCGAAGCCTCGGGCATCCCGTACCGCGAGGGTCTCGTCCGCAACCGCTACACCGGCCGGACGTTCATCCAGCCGTCGCAGACGCTCCGCCACCGCGGCGTGACGATGAAGCTGAACCCGCTCCGCGAGGTGGTCCGCGGCAAGCGATTGACCGTGGTCGACGACTCGATCGTGCGGGGCACGACCACGAAGCAGATCGTGGCGCTGCTGCGGAAGGCCGGGGCCACCGAGGTCCACGTCCGGATCAGCGCGCCACCCATCTACCACCCGTGCTTCTACGGCATCGACACCCAGGTCGAGACGGAGCTCATCGCCTCGACCCACTCGGTCGACGAGATCCGCGAGTTCATCGGGGCCGACTCGCTCGGCTTCCTCTCGATCACCGGCGTCCTCGCCGCGCTCGACCTCCCGTACGAGCGGTTCTGCTTCGCCTGCTTCGACGGCCGCTATCCCGAGCCCGTCCCGTACGACGCGGCGAGCCGCAAGTTCATGCTCGAAGAGGGGCTCGCGGTCGGCGGATGACCGGGCATCGATGAGCGGCGATCGATGAGCGACGGCAAGGGCCTGGCGGCCCGCACCGCCTACGAGCGCTCGGGCGTCGACGTCGGGGCCGGCGACCGGGCGGTCGAGCTCATGCGGGCCTCTGTCGACTCGACCCGGCGGCCGGAGGTCGTCGGCGGCATCGGTGGCTTCGCCGGCGCGATCTCGATCCCGGCGGGCTATCGCGAGCCGCTCATCGTCTCGTCGACGGATGGGGTCGGGACGAAGACGGCGATCGCCCAGAGCCTCGAACGCTGGGAGACGATCGGGATCGACCTCGTCGCGATGTGCGCCGACGACGTCGTCTGCAGCGGCGCCGAGCCGCTGGCGTTCCTCGACTACGTGGCCACCGGGCGCCTCGATCCGGAAGCCGTCGCGGCGCTTGTCGACGGCGTCGCGCGCGGCTGCCGGGAGGCCGGCTGTGCGCTCGTCGGGGGCGAGACCGCCGAGCACCCGGGGCTCATGGAGCCGGGGACGTTCGACCTGGCCGGCACGTGCATCGGGATCGTCGAACGCACGCAGATCGTCGACGGCAGCGCGGCTCGGCCCGGTGACGCGGTGATGGGCCTCCCGTCGAGCGGCCTGCACTCGAACGGCTTCAGCCTCGTCCGGGCCCTCGTCGCGCAGTGGTCGATCCCGCTCGATCGGCCGTACCAGGAACAGCTGGCGTTGACGCTCGGCGACCGCGGTCGCGACGAAACCGTCGCCGCGGAGCCTGAGCTCGCGCTGGCGAGCGTCGGCGAGGTGCTCCTGAGCCCGACCCGCATCTACGCTCGGCAGGTCCTCGCGATCCGCGCGGCGCTGCGAGCCGCCGGCTCCGATGTGCACGGCATCGCCCACGTCACCGGCGGCGGCCTGCCGGGCAATGCACCGCGGGCCGTCCGTGCCGAGCTCGGGGTCCGGCTCGACCCTGCCCGCTGGCGGATGCCGTCCGTGATGCGGGTGCTGGGCGGGCTCGGAGGGCTCGAATCGCCCGAGCTGCGAGCCACGTTCAACGGCGGCCTCGGGATGCTGGTCGTCGTGCCGGCCGGCTCGATCGACACCGTGCTCGCGGCGGCGCCGGACGCCCTCCTGGTCGGGGAGGTGGCAACCGCCGCCGATCTCGGCTCCCGCTACGTCGAGGCGGCTCTCGAGCTCGTCGCGTGACGGCGGTCGCGTGAGCGGTCGGATCGCGGTCGGCGTCTCCGGTGCGGGCAGCAATCTCCGCGCCCTCGCAGCCGCGGCGGATCGCGGCGAGCTGGGCGCCGAGGTCGCGCTCGTCTTCGCCGATCGGCCCTGTCCGGCCGTCGACTGGGCGGCGGAGGTGGGGATCGAGACGGCGATCCTGCCGGGGCTCGCCTCGCCCGAGCCGGCCGAACGTGCGGCGGCCGACAAGATGCTGGCCGCGACGCTGGAGGCGACACGGATCGACCTCGTGGTCCTTGCCGGCTACATGCGGATCGTCGGCCCCGCCGTGCTCGCCGCCTTCGAGGGCCGGATCCTCAATACCCACCCCTCGCTGCTGCCTGCGTTCCCGGGCGCCCATCCCGTGCGCGATGCGCTTGCCCACGGCGTCGCGGTGACGGGGATCACCGTCCACCTCGTCGATCCGACCCTCGATGGCGGCGCCATCGTCGCCCAGGAGGCCGTGGCGGTTCGCGCGGGCGACGACGAGGCCTCCCTCCACGCGCGGATCAAGGCCGTCGAGCACCGGCTCCTGCCGCGCGCGGTCGCCGTCGCCCTGGCCGGGGCGATGGCGGTCGAGGGCCGGCGCGTCACGCTCGCCTTCGCCCGGATCGACGACGCCGCGCCGACGCCTCGGCGGGCGCTGCTCTCGGTCAGCGACAAGACCGGGCTCGTGCCGTTTGCCGTCGGGCTGGTTCGGCATGGGTTCGAGCTCGTCTCGACCGGTGGCACGGCCCGCGCGCTTCGCGAGGCGGGCCTGCCCGTCACCGACGTTGCCGCCGTCACGGGCTTCCCTGAGATGCTCGACGGTCGGGTGAAGACCCTCCACCCGCGAGTCCACGCCGGGATCCTCGCCGATCGGCGAAAGCCCGACCATCGCGAGGCCCTGGCGGCTGCCTGGATCGCGCCGTTCGAGCTCGTCGTCGTCAACCTGTATCCGTTCGCCGCGGCCGCCGAGCGCCCGGGGATCACCCTGGACGAGCTGGTCGAGGAGATCGACATCGGCGGCCCGACCCTCGTCCGCGCCGCTGCCAAGAACCACGCCTCGGTCGCGATCGTGACGAGCCCGGCGCGGTACGCCGACGTGCTCACCGACCTGGCGGACCGCCCGGGAGAGCCGCTGCCCCTCGGACTCCGGTCGGCGCTCGCCGTCGAGGCGTTCCGACACACCGCGTCCTACGACGCCCGGATCGCCGCGGAGCTGCCGTGTGCCATGGACGCCGCCGGCGTCGCCCTCCCGGCCGAGGCCGGGCTGCCCCGATCGACCGACCCGTATCCCGACGTCCTCGTGGTGCCGCTGGCCAAGGTCGAAACGCTCCGCTATGGCGAGAACCCGCACCAGCCGGCCGCCCGCTACCGGCGGACCGATCGGGCGGCGTCGGTCGACGACGGACCGTTCGCGTCGGGCGAGCCGCCGCTCCAGGGCAAGCCACTCTCGTACAACAACGTCCTCGACGCGTCCGCGGCGGCAGCCCTCGCGAGGCTCCTCCGGGGACCCGGCTGCGTCGTCGTGAAGCACACGAATCCCTGCGGCGCCGCCGAGCGCGGCACCCTCCTGGAAGCCTGGGAGGCGGCCCGTGCGGGCGATCCGGAGGCGGCGTTCGGTGGCGTTGTCGCCCTCACCGGCGAGGTCGATCCGGCCCTCGCCTCGGCCCTCACCTCGATGTTCCTCGAGGTCGTCGTCGCCCCGTCGTTCGCGCCCGACGCGCTCGCGGTGCTCGCCTCGAAGCCGAACCTCCGCGTCGTGGCTGATGCCGGGATCGCGCGCGGGCCCCGCGGCGCCGTGGAGCCGGGCGGCAGCTACCGCGTCGACGCGCTGGGCTCGATCCGGAGCGGGGGCGGCGCCATCCTTGTCGCCGGTCCCGACGACTCGACGGACGATCCCGGCTCGTGGGCGCTCCTCTCGAGCCGCGCCCCGACCGACGCCGAGCGTGTCGATCTCGACCTGGCCTGGCGGTTGTGCCGCGGAGTCACCTCGAACGCCATCGTCCTGGTCCGCGGTGGGATGCTCGTTGGGCTGGGGTCCGGCCAGGTGAGCCGGGTCGACGCCTGCCGCCAGGCGGTCGCGAAGGCGCAGCGGTTCCACGCCGACGGCGGCGGCGCGGCCGGCGCCGCTGCCGCGTCCGACGCCTTCTTCCCGTTCGCCGATGGGCCCCGCGAGCTCCTCGAAGCAGGCGTCTCCGCGATCGTCCAGCCGGGCGGCTCCGTCCGCGATGGCGAGATTCTCAGCGCGGTTGACGCGGCCGGCGCGACTATGCTGCTCACCGGCACCCGTCATTTCCGCCACTGAGCCAGCCGCCGAGGAGAGCCGATGGCCCCGGGCCTGACGAACGAGCAGCTGATCTCCGCCTACGCCGAAGCCTCGGCCCGCCTGGACACGGACACGCTCGCCCGGCTCCGCCACGCGGAGTGGCAGGTGGTCTGGCCGCAGTCCGGTGAGCACGTCCACTCGAACGAGGCATTCGCGGAGATCGTCCGGAACTATCCCGGTGGCGCCGCCCGGACCGAGGTCACCCGGGTCGTCGGCGCGGAGGATCGCTGGGTCGTGACACCCGGGAACACCGTGGTGATGGTCGCCGGCAGCGGCGACTTCTGGTGGTCTGAATGGCGCGTCACGTATCCGAACGGCGAGCGCTACCTGTGCGTCGACCTCATGGAGCTCCGCGATGGCCAGATCTGGCGGGAGACCGTCTACTGGGCCTCACCGTTCGAGGCGCCGGCCTGGCGCGCGCCCTGGGTCGACCGCAACGACGCTCCCGAGGAGCGCGGCCCGGTATGATCCGGCCGTGAGCCGGCTCGGGATCGCGATGGCGATGCCCCGGCGGCCCCGCTCGCGGCGGACCTAGCTCCGGCGCCGGCGGCCGGTCGCCGGATCGAGCTCGCGCGCCGCGACGGCGCGCGATCGTCACCCGCCTCCCGAAGTCCAGAGCTCCCGAGGTTCCCGTGACCGAACGTCCCCGCTATTACCTGACGACCGCCATCGCGTATCCGAACAACAAGCCAGGCCTCCACACCCTGTACGAGGTGATCGGCGCCGACGTCATCGCCCGCTGGCACCGAATGCGCGGCGACGACACCCGGTTCCTGACCGGGACCGACGAGCATTCGGTGAACATCGCCGAGAGCGCCGCCTCGCAGGGCCGCGATGCCCGCGAGTACGTGGACGAGATGGTCGGCTTGTTCACCGCCGCCGAGCACGCGCTCCTCATCAGCCCCGATCGCTTCATCCGGACGACCGATCCGGACCACCGACGGGCATCGCAGGAGATGGTCCGCCGGGCGTATGCCAACGGCGATGTCTACCTCGGGACGTACGAGGGCTGGTATTGCCCGAACGAGGGCTTCAAGGCGACGAGCGACCTGCTCGAGACCGCGTCGGGCTGGCAGTGCCCGAACCACCCGAACGTCACGCTCCAGTGGCTGACCGAGCGCAACTGGTTCTTCCGGCTCTCCGCGTATCGCGACCGGCTCCTGGCGCACTTCGAGGCCCACCCCGACTGGGTCCAGCCGGAGTACCGCAAGAACGAGATGCTGGCATTCCTTCGGCAGGGCCTCGACGACATCTCGATCAGCCGCGAGACCTTCCACTGGGGCATCCCGTTTCCGATCGCGGAGAACGGCGAGACGGCCCAGCGCGAGGACGGCTCGTGGGATCCCGAGGCCGGCGTCATCTACGTCTGGTTCGACGCGCTCATCAACTACATCACCGGTGCGGGCTTTCCCGACGATCCCGAGGCCTTCGCCTACTGGTGGCCCGCCGATCTGCACGTGATCGGGAAGGACATCAATCGGTTCCACACGGTCATCTGGCCGGCGATGCTCATGAGCGCCGGGATCGAGCTGCCGCGCAAGGTCTGGGTCCACGGCTTCCTCATCGCGCCGGGCGGCGCCCGGATGAGCAAGAGCCTCGGCAACATGTTCGATCCCGAGGACGTCGTCGGCGTCCTCGGTGCCGACGGGACGCGCTACGTGACGCTGCGCGAGGTCGCGTTCGACAAGGACGCCGAGGTCTCCTGGGATTCGTTCCTGCGGCGCTACAACGCCGACCTGGCGAACGACTTCGGCAACCTCGTCAACCGAACGATCACGATGGCCGGGCGATACCTCGACGGCGAGCGCCCGGCGCCCCGCAGCGCCACCGAGTCAGCCCTCGGGGGCCTCTGGACCAGCACGTTCGAGGCGTACGCCGAGAAGCTCGACGGCTGCCTCCTGCACGAGGCGCTCGCCGCGTTGTGGGAGTTCGTCGGCGCCGCGAATCGCTTCGTCGAGGCCGAGCAGCCGTGGGCCCTCGCAAAGGCCGCGGCCGGCGGCGACACCGGGGCAGGCGAGCGCCTGCGGGCCGTCCTCGGCGATCTCGTCGAGGCCAGCCGCCTCATCGGGCTTGCCGTCGCACCGTTCATGCCGGCCATTGCGCCGAGAGTCCTCGAGCAGGCGGGCTTCGCCTGGCCATACGCGGCTGATGGCAACGGCGGGCCGGCGCTCACGGCCGAGCTCGCATGGGGCGCGCACGCGGCGGAGCCGGGGCCGCTCGGCACGGCCGAGCCACTCTTCCCGCGGCTCGATATCGAGGCTGTCGATTCCCGGACCCGCTGAACGTCGACGTTCATGACGCGTTGACGCGCAGCGGTCACGATGGTCCGGACACATCGAAAGGAGGCATGCCATGGCCAAGGGCACGATCACCCATATCGAGTTCCCGGCGGACGACACGGAGCGGGCCAAGCGCTTCTACTCGGCCGTCGCCGGCTGGGAGTTCAGCGAGATGGAGGGCTTCCCCGGCTACTACCTGTTCCGGACGGGGGAGGGCCACGGCGGCGGTCTCGGCAGGCGCGGCGAGAGCGTCGGGGACACGGTTCGCGTCTATATCACGGTCGACAGCCTCGAGGAGGCGATCGACGCCGCGAAGGCCAACGGCGGCTCGGTGACGGTCGAGCCGGCCGAGATCCCCGGTCAGGGGCGCTATGCCGTGCTCCACGATCCGGAGGGCAGCGAGGTCGCGCTCTGGCAGAACCTCCCCGCCTGAACCCGG
>JBKPRF010000236.1:0-4157 GCA_046734475.1 Chloroflexota bacterium | reverse complement strand
ATGCTCTCGAGCGCGCCGGCCGCTCCGAGGGTGTGGCCGAGCATCGACTTCTGGGCACTGATCGAGACCGCCGGCCCGTGCTCGCCGAGGAGGGTCGCCAGGCCCTGGAGCTCGGCGCTGTCGCCCTCAGGGGTCGAGGTCGCATGGGCGTTGATGTGGTCGAGCTCGGCGGCGTCCATGCCGGCCTTCTCGAGCGCACGGCGGCCGGCTCGGACGGCGCCGATGCCGCCGGGCGCGGGCAGGGTGATGTGGGCGGCGTCGGCCGTGGCGCCGTAGCCGACGAGCTCGGCGAGCGGCTCCGCCCCGCGCCGCTCGGCGTGCGACAGCTCCTCGAGGACGAGCATCCCGGCGCCCTCGCCGATGACGAAGCCGTCGCGGCCGCGGTCGAAGGGCCGCGAGGCCGCCTCCGGGTCGTCGTTCCGCGTCGACAGGGCCTTCATCGACGAGAAGCCCCCAAGCACCGCCTCGTGGATCGCGGCCTCGGTGCCGCCGGCCAGCATGATGTCGGCGTCGTCGCGCCGGATCGTCTCCCAGGCCTCGCCGATCGCATGGGCCCCGGTCGCGCACGCCGAGACCGTCGCGAAGTTCGGCCCGAGCATCCCGAACGCGATCGCGATCTGGCCCGACCCGACGTTCGCGATACCCATCGGGATGAAGAACGGGCTGATCCGGTCGGGGCCTCGCTGAGCCATGACGAGGACGTTGTCGAACAGCGTCGTCACGCCGCCGAGACCCGACCCGAGGATGACCCCGGTTCGCTCGGCGAGCGGTCCATCCATCCGCCCCGGCAGCCCGGCCTGGTCGAGCGCCTGGCGGGCGACCACGAGGCCGAACTGGATGTAGCGGTCCATCCGCCGCATCTCCTTGCGATCGAGGACGTCGCTCGGGTCGAAGTCGCGGACCTCGCCGGCGATCTGCGAGTCGACCCGCGACGGGTCGAAGGCCTGGATCCGCCGGATACCCGACCGACCGGCCAGCAGGCCGTCCCACGTCGAGGCGACGTCGTTGCCGAGGGCCGACACCGCACCCATGCCGGTCACGACCACACGCCGCTTCCCGTTCGAGCCGTTCGCGGCGCTCATCGGACGAGCTTCCCCGTGCGAACCGTGGCGGCGCGGTAGACGTCGCCGGGGAGGCCGCGCGACGAGATCGCGTTCGAGACCGCGAGGACATCGAACTCGGTTCGCTTGATCTCGGCGGTCACCTGGCCGTCGTCGAACGTGACGAGCGCCCACGAAGCCGTCGGGTCGCCGTCGAAGACGTAGCCCGCGGAGCCGCCGTTGACGATCACCTGCCAGCCGAACTCGCGCACCTCGGGGACATGGGTGTGGCCGCAGCCGACGACCCGGGCGTCGGTTCGGGCGAGCCGTTCGAGCGTCGTCGACGGGTCGAGGTTCTGGTCGAAGCCCTGGGTCTGCGAGCCAGGCGAGGCGTGGGTCACGAGCAGGAGCGATTCGCCGATGCGGACACGGCGCTCGGCGGGGAGCCGCCGCAGCCACGCCAGCTGGTCGTCGTCGAGCGCGTCGTGAGCCCACTGGGCGACCGACTTGACCGCGTCGCTCGGTCCCTCGGGCAGCCACGGGAACGCGGCGGCGAAGTCGCCGTCGGCGACGGCGATGTCGGTGTTGCCCTGGACGACGAGCGCACCCTCGCCCTCCATGACCCGGATCGCGTCGATCGTCGCGCCGGGCTCCGGCCCGTTCATCACGAGGTCGCCGCCGATCGCGACGACGTCGGGCTTCTCGCGCTTGATCGCCTTGCGGACCGCCTCGAGCGCCGCGACGTTGCCGTGGACGTCGCTGAGAACGGCGACTCGCGTCACCACGGCGCACTCCCTGTGACCACTCGCGCTACCGAGTCGTATCCGAGCGCGTGATTGGCAAACGCCACTGGGGGCGGCACGAGGCGCGCGCGCATCTCGACTCGCAGGCTCAACTGTCGTGATCCCAACCAGATGTCGCGCTGCGGCGACATGTGGGCGGGAATCCGGCGGGAGCGCGTCGCTGGAACCCCCGAAACCGCGTCCCGTGCCGGTGGCAGTGGCATCTGACCAAATGTGCGCTTCGAGGGGCGCATCTCGACCGAGCTCATCACTTGAGCACGCCTTCGGGCGGGATGATGAAGCTCAGGAGGCCTTCGCAGGCGACCTCCCCGTTCACCGAGGCGACGCCGCGGCCCTTGCCGAACCGCGAGCCGAGCTTCTCCATCGTGATCTCGAGCCGCAGCACGTCGCCCGGCACGACGATCCGCTTGAAGCGGACCTCGTCGATCCCGGCGAACAGCCCGATCCGATCACCGAAGCCGGGCTGCTTGGCGACGTAGACGGCCATCGTCTGGGCGAGCGCCTCGACCTGGAGGACGCCGGGCAGCACCGGCAGGCCCGGGAAGTGGCCCTGGGCCCACCAGTCGCTCGCCGTGATGCCCTTGATCCCGACGATCCGCTTCGCCTCGGGCTCGTACTCGACGATCCGGTCGACCATGAGGATCGGCCAGCGATGCGGGATGAGGGCCTCGATGTCGCGGGTCGTGAAGACCGTCTGGTCGGGGCGCTGCTCGGTGGCCTCCGGCATCGCGGACCTAGGAGCGCGCCGCAGCGGCGAGGAAGGCCGCGCTGCCGACTCGGTCGAGGAGGCTCGTGGTCATCTTGCCGTCGAGGAAGGTCTCGTTCTCGAGCAGGGCCTTGTGGATCTCGACGTTCGTCGTGACGCCGCTGATGTCGAGCTCGTCGAGGGCGGCCTTGCCACGGGCGATCGCGGTCGCTCGATCGGGGCCCCAGACGACGAGCTTGCCGAGCAGCGAGTCGTAGAACGGCGGGACCTCATAGCCCGGGTAGAGGTGCGAGTCCATCCGGACGCCGGGGCCGCCCGGCGCCGTGTAGCTCTCGATGACGCCGGCCGACGGCCGGAAGTCCTGCTCCGGGTCCTCGGCATTGATCCGGAACTCGATTGCGTGGCCGCGGGTCGCGACATCGCGCTGGCCGATCCCGAGCGGCTCACCGGCAGCGATCCGGATCTGGGTTGCCACGAGGTCGATCCCGGTGAGCATCTCGGTGACCGGATGCTCGACCTGGATCCGGCAGTTGATCTCGATGAAGTAGGCGTTGCCGGAGCCGTCGACGAGGAACTCGAGCGTGCCGACGTTCTCGTAGCCGGCCGCGACGACGGCGCGAATCGCCTTGTCCGCGAGCTCGGCCCGGGCGTCGGGCGACAGCGCCGGGCTGGGCGCCTCCTCGAGGATCTTCTGGTGGCGCCGCTGGACCGAGCAGTCCCGCTCGCCGAGATGGATCCCGTGGCCGTAGCGGTCGACCGCTACCTGGACCTCGACGTGGCGGTTCTCCTCGAGCCACAGCTCGAGGTACAGCGAGTCGTCGCCGAATGCGGCCTTCGCCTCCGAGCGCGCGACGCGGATCGCCGACTGCAGCTCGCGGGGCGTCCGGACCATCCGCATGCCCTTGCCGCCGCCACCGGCCGAGGGCTTGATGAGCACCGGGTAGCCGATCCGCTCGGCCTCGTCGAGGGCGTGCTGCTCGTCCCGGATCATCGGCGAGCCGGGGATGATCGGGAGGCCGAAACCGGCGAGGAGGCGGCGGGTGCCCTCCTTCGAGGCGAACCGGTCGAGGACCTCGGGCGACGGCCCGATGAAGGTCAGGTCGTGGGCCCGGACGACCTCGGCGAACGACTCGTCCTCCGAGAGGAAGCCGTAGCCGGGGTGGATGGCATCGCAGCCGGTGACGACCGCGGCCGAGATGACCGCGGGGGCCGAGAGGTAGCTCCGGCGCGCGTCGGCCGGGCCGATGCAGATCGCCTCGTCGGCGAGCTGCGCCGCGAGCGAGTCGCGATCCGCCTCGCTGTACGCGACGACCGCCTCCACGCCGAGCGTCTTGCAGGCCCGCAGGATCCGGAGCGCGATCTCACCGCGATTGGCGATGAGGATCTTGCGGAACATCAGGCGCGGCTCTCCGCTGGGGCGGTCAGCTCGAGGCGCACGAGCTCCTGCCCGTATTCGACCGCGGTCCCGCCGTCGACGAGCGTCGTCGCGACGATCCCGTCGGCCGGCGCGAGGACATCCTCGGGGACGCCCAGGACGTCAACGGTCGCGAGCGCCTCGCCGGACCGCACTCGCGTGCCGGCGGTGGCCTTCGGTCCGGGGTGGAAGAC
>JBKPRF010000235.1:0-3582 GCA_046734475.1 Chloroflexota bacterium | reverse complement strand
ATGTGCGACAGGCCGGGCTCGTCGTTCGACCGCGCCGCGGGCCGGACGACGCGCTCGAGGGCGTCCCGGTAGCGCCCGAATGCCGGGATGGCCACGTCGGTCACGACCGCGAGCAGGTCGCGCCGGAACGCGTCCCGGGCGCCATCCGACCAGTCCTCGAGTGGCGCGCCGAGCGGCGCCGCGAGCTTCCACTCCTCGGCCGGCAGGGTCTCGAGCTGGCGAAGCTCGTCGATCGTGCGGTCGACCGGCATCGCCACCGCGACCCGGCCGTCAGCCAGCGCCTCCCGGAGATTGGCGATCGCCTGGTCGAAGAACGGGCCGATCGCCCGCCACCGGGCGAGGAGCTTCCGGCCATCGTCGGGCGTCGCCACGAGCTGGTACTCGGGCAGGTCGAGGAAGAGGGTCTGCGGTCCGCCCATCGCGTCGACGTCCCACTCGTGGATCCGCGTCCCGAGCACGGCGAGCTGGCCTTCGAGGACGTCCACGAGCATCCCGCGCGTCACCCGCTCGCGGCCGTCGAGGCTCGCCGGATCGATCGCTCGCGCTGCCTCGAGGTGGCGGCGGTACATGGCCTCGCTCCGGGCGACGCCCTGGGGCGAGTGATCGTCGAGGCGATCGTCGAACCGCCGGTCGCCGAGGAACGTGGCCCAGATCGGGTGATCGGCGAGGAAGTCCTCCCAGAACGCGTCGGCAAGGGTTCGGAGGGCAGCGGCGGCGTCAGGCATGGCGGCGATGCTAGGGCGGCTGATCAGTGCATGCAGGCGCCGGTCGAGACACGCTGCGTCCGCGACAGCGAGCCGTCGATCCGCTGCTGGACCTCGACGGGCGAGAGCGCGTAGCCGACCGTCGGATCGACCCGCGACTCGGCGAAGACCACACCGCCGACCGTCCCGTTCTCGAGGAGCAGCGGCCCGCCGCTGTCGCCGGGCTCGATCGTCGCCCTGAGCTCGATGATCCGGCGCGTGACCCGGGCTGTGCCCATGACGTCGAGCCCCGTCGCGTCGTAGGCCGCGGCGACGGTCGCGGGCTGAACCACTGCGTCGCCGCCGCGCGGGTAGCCGAACGTCGCGCCGATCGCGCCGCGGGACGGATCGCTGCCGGCGAACCGGAGGGCCGGGGCGTCGAGCTCCGTCGCGCGCAGCACTGCGACATCGAGCTCGAGGTCGACGAGCACCGGCGTGGCCTCGAACGACGCTTCGGGGGTCTGGACGAGGATGCTCTGGGCGCCGGCGACGACGTGGGCGTTCGTCACGAGGTAGTGGTCGGCGATGACGAACGCCGTGCCGCTCGAGCGGAGATCGCAGCCGTCGGCGACCACCCGCAGCACCGAGCGCGCGGCCCGCTGCCCGATGTCCCGCGCGACGCCGGCCGGCGGCAGCGCGATGTCCTCGGCCGGCAGCTGCTCGAGGCCGATGAAGACGTCCGGGATACCGGTGTCGTCGAGGAGATGCCCGAGCTCGATGACGATCTCGGTGGGCGGCGGCAGGAACGTGTCGAGGACCCGGACAGCGGTCGATGTCTGGGCCTGCCGGCTGAACGTCGGGAACGGCCCCGAGGCGAGGACCCCGCCTGCCAGCCAGATGATCAGCAGGGCCTGGGCACCGCCCACGAGCGCGCCGGAGACGCGATCGAGCGCGCCGAGCAGGCCGCTGCCGAGCGCGTGTGAGGCGGCCCGCCCGGCGGTGGCGCCGAGCCCTTCGCCGATCCCGACAAGGCCGAGCAGCACCGACAGCACGACGATCGCCCGGATGGTCGGCGGTACCGCGTCGAGCAGCGGCGCCGTGATCGGCAGCACGACGAAGCCCGTGATCGCCCCGATCGCCGCGCCGGTCAGGCCGGCGAGCTGGGGCAGGGCGCCGGATCGAAGCCCGAGGATCACGGACACGACGATCAGCGCGATCGCGAGCAGGTCGATCACGTTCACGGGCGGGATGGTGACAGAGGTTCGCCCGAGGGGACGTTGCGGATCGCCCCACGCGCCGTTGGGCTAGGTGACGGTCACCTCGATCGGCGGCGGATCACCGGCGGCCTTGATCGTATAGGTGCCGGGATCGAGGTCGCCGAGATCGACGATCGTGGCCTTGAGCTGGGCGATCATGTCGCAGGCCACGTCGCGCTGGCTCGCACCCTCCAGCGGTGTCAGCGTGAACGTGCTGCCGTCTCGCGCGACCGTGACGGAGTCCAGCACCGTGCAGGGCGCGATGCCGCTCCACCAGCGGAGCTCGGCGGTCACGTGGTGGCCATCGACGACGGCCCGGATGAGCACGACGCTGGCCGGGTGGAGGTCCAGCTGGCCCGGTTGCGGCACGACGAGCGCGGCCTGACCGAGGTTCGGGTCGTCGCCGGGGCCGCCCTTGCAGCATGGCGGAAGGATCCCGCTGCCGGCGTTGCCGCCGCCGATCGCGCCGCCACCCCCGATCGCGCCGCCGCCGAGGTTGCCGGTTGCGCCCGGCACGGGCGTCGGGGTCGGCGAGACCTGGGTCGGCCCGGCGCTCGAAGCCCCCGCTGTGCCACAGGCGGCGAGCAGGAGTGCGGCGGCCAGCAGCCCGAGCCGTGCGGTCATGGCCGCGAGACGCCAGTCATGCCGGATCGGTTCCTGAGGCCGCCGGGGCCGACGTGGTTGCTGGTCGCCGGGCCTGTCATCCGTGGGGGAATGGAAGCCGCCGCGAGCGTGCCCGGCGGCGGCGCAGAAGTCCCCGACGCAGGAGGGCGCCACGCGTGCTCGCGTCGTATCTCATTCCCCACAGCATCGGTGCGCTCGCGAGCGCTGGACGCGGGATCGGTGGCCGGCGGTGGCCTGCGGCTGGCCCCCTTGCCGTCACGGCCGAAGTGGACCCTCAGGCCGCGACGCGGGTGTCGACCCGGCCGGGATGGGCACGCTCCCAGGCCGCGATGTCGGTCTCGTGGTCGAGCAGGTACCCGAGCTCGTCCGTGCCGTTGATGAGCATGAGCTTCGAGAAGGGATCGACATCGAACGGCACGTCGTCGTCGCCCGGCAGATGGACGACCTGGGCCTCGAGATCGACCGTCAGCTCGACATCCGGGTCGCGCTCGAGGAGCTCGAACAGCTGGCGATGCTGCTCGGGGTCGACGAGGATCGGCAGCAGGCCGTTCTTCAGCGAGTTGCCGCGGAAGATGTCGGCGCAGCTCGTCGTGATGACCGCCTGGATACCCCACGACACGAGGGCCCACGGCGCGTGCTCCCGCGAGGAGCCGCAACCGAAGTTGTCGCCGGCGAGGAGGATCCGGCGGCCGGCCATCTCGGGCTGGTCGAGGACGAACGGCGGATCCTTCGGACGGCCGTCGGCCTCGAACCGCCAGTCGTGGAAGAGGGCCTCGCTGAGGCCGGCCTTGTCGGTGATCTTCAGGTAGCGCGCCGGGACGATCTGGTCGGTGTCGACGTTCTCCGCGGGCAGCGGCACGACCCGGCTGGTGAAGGTCTCGTACGCATTTGGCATCGCTCTATCCTCCGGTTCAGCGACCGCCGAGGCCCGCGATCGCCTCGATGCCGGCGAGGCTGCGCGGGTCGGCCACGGCGCCCGCGAGGGCCGACGCGGCGGCGGTCAGGGGCGAGGCCAGGAA
>JBKPRF010000234.1:0-4398 GCA_046734475.1 Chloroflexota bacterium | reverse complement strand
CCGTTCGAGGAGATCGCCGGGTAGGCCCGCAGGCTCGAGCGGGCCGGTCGCCGGCTCGTGAGGAACGTCCCGCCCCGGTCGCCGCGGGTGACGACGAGGCTCGCGCCCGGGCGGATCAGGTCGACGAGGTCGCGGAGGCGCACCTCGGGGCCGAGATCGTCGACGCTCACCCCGACGAGGTCGGCCCGCGCAAGAAGCGAGCCCGCCGCGGGCGGCAGCCGCTCGACGTCGCGCCCGGCCACGAGCTCCCGGAGCAAACCCTGCCAGCCGAGGGCAACGACGGCATCAGGGCGCGCAACGCCGGCCCACGCATCGCGCAGCTCGCCCGCGACGGGCCCGAGAAGCAGCGCGTCTGCTTCGATCGCCCAGCGCTCGGGCAGGCGCCGGGTCGCGATCGGGCTCGACGGCGAGAGGCAGCGCTGGCGGCGGCCGGCGGCGGTCTCGAGGTTCTCGAATGACGGGCCGGACTCCAGGTGCGCGAGCGCGACCTCCGCCCCGGCGGCCCGGATGAGCTCGACCTCGACAGCGGATTCGGCATCGCGGTCGACACCGACCAGGGCTCGAGTGCGGACGCCCAGCCGGGCGAGCGCGAGCGTGGCATAGCTCACCGCGCCGCCGAGGCGCCAGCCTCGCGGATCCGTGTCGCTGACGTCGCGGGACGCCGCCCCGACGACAAGCACCGTCGGCGGGTCGGAACGGGAGGCCGTTGTATCCTGCAGGGCCCTTCCCTCCCCGTCTGGAGTCATGCCCCGTGTTCTTCTACGAGCTCCATGAGGGCGACGACGACGTCTTCTCGGACCTTCTGCTCGTCCACGACGAGCAGATGGAGCCGGAGGACTTCTTCGAGCTCGTCCAGGCCGTCCGCGAACGCGTCCAGGACACGTTCGAGGATGACACGCTCATCGAGGCGATCGCCAACGAGCTGCAGCGCGAGCATGGCTTCACCTTCGTGTCGGACGACCGGCTGACCGCGTCGGTCCACGTGTCGACCATCGCGGCCGAGAATCGGCTCATCTCGCTCGAGGACGAGGAGATCGCCGAGAGCGCCGAGTACCGGTCGATCTTCGCCGACCTCGATCCGGACACCGGTGAACCCGGGCTGAACTAGCGCGTCGCGCGGCGGGCACCGCGTCGCCGGCGGCTCGTGGCTCGCGCTATCGCGAGAAGAGGATCTCGATGACGTCGCCGTCCCTCACGCGGTAGGTCTTGCCTTCCGAGCGGAGGCGGCCGGCCTTGCGGGCCTCGGCCAACGAGCCGAGCGAGATGAGATCGTCGTAGCCGACCGTCTCGGCCCGGATGAAGCCCTTCGCGAGATCCGTGTGGATCGCGCCCGCGGCATCGACCGCGTTCGAGCCGTCCGGGATCGGCCAGGCCCGGACCTCGTCCGGGCCGGCGGTGAGGAACGAGATCAGGCCGAGGAGCTGGTAGGACAGCCCGATGACTCGGTCGAGGCCCGATTCGGCGATCCCGAGCTCCGCCATGAAGGCCCCGGCCTCGTCCGGCTCGAGCTCGCCGAGCTCCATCTCGATCCGGGCCGAGAGCGCCGCGACCAGCGCATGCTCGTGCCGGTAGCTCGCCTCGATCGCGGCGACCCGGTCCCCTGCTCCGGCAATGTCCGTCTCGCCGATGTTGAGGAGGACGAGCACGGGCTTCTCGGTCAGGAACCGGAACCCGCGAACATCCTTCGCCTCGTCCGGCGTCAGGCCGAGATCCCGGATGGGCATGCCGGCCTCCAACCCGGCCTTCAGCCGGGCGAGCACCTGCCCCTGGCGGTCGTTGGCCTCGCGCTCCGCGGGCGTCCCGTGGCGGCCGCTCGCCTCGAGCCGCTCGAGCCGGCGCTCGACGAGCGCCAGATCGGCGAGGACGAACTCGAGGTCCAGCCGCTCGAGATCCCGGGATGGGTCGACCGCACCGTCCGGATGCGGCACCGCCGGGTCCTCGAACGCCCGCACGACGTGGAGCAGCGCATCCGACTCGCGAAGTCGGGCGAGGTGCTCGGCCGGGAGCTCCTCGGTGCCGACGTGGCCCTCGGATGACGGCGGCGGCGCCGGCAGGTCGACGTAGGTGACGTCGGCCTGCACGACCTTCTTCGGCTTGAACAGCTCGGCCAGCCGATCGAGGCGCGGGTCCGGCACCTTGACGACCCCGACGTTGAGCGTCAGTGCCCCGTAGCCGCCGGTCTCGGCGTGGCCGCGGGTGAGCGTGTTGAAGACGGTCGTCTTGCCGCTGCCGGCGAGCCCGACGATCGCGATCTGGAGGGTCATCGCGCGACGCTCGAGCGCGAGTCGTTCGCGCTAATAGCCGGCGCTCGGGTCAACGACGTTCCGCAGCGGCTCGCCGGCGCGGAAGCGCCGCAGGTTGTCGCAGAACAGGTCGACGCTGCGATCGAGGACACGGGCGGACGACCACGCCGTGTGGGGCGTGATGACGAGGTTGGGGACATCCCACATCGGCGATGCCGGGCCGAGCGGTTCCTCGCGGAAGACGTCGAGCGCCGCCCCGCCGATGCGGCCCTCGCGCAGGGCTCGGACCAGGGCGCCTTCGTCGACGAGGCGTCCACGCGCGACATTGATGAGCCATGCATCGGGCCGCATCGCGGCCAGCGCGGCATCACCGATCATGTTCTCGGTCTCCGCGGTGAGTGGCGCCGCGAGCACGACCACGTCGGATTCGCCGAGCAGCGCGTGGAGGTCGTCC
Organism: Chloroflexota bacterium; assembly: GCA_046734475.1. Classification (GTDB taxonomy): domain Bacteria; phylum Chloroflexota; class Limnocylindria; order Limnocylindrales; family CSP1-4; genus UBA5189. The sequence continues at coordinate 1,701 of JBKPRF010000234.1, read as the reverse complement.
ACGCTCGGGCCCAGCACGCGATCGAGCCGCGCCTCGAACGGGAAGCCGTCCTCGGCGTCGGTCGCCGGCTCGTCGGGCACGTCGGGCCGCCGCTTCGTGGCGATGACCCGGGCTCCGAAGGCGCCGAGCAGCGAGGCGACGGCCCGGCCGAGCGAGCCGTAGCCGACGATCCCGACGGTCAGGTCGCGCAGCTCGCGGCCCTCGAGCGGCTGCCACGTCCGCTCGCGCTGGAGCTCGAGGAGCTGCGGCAGTCGCCGGCTCAGCGCGAGGATCATGAGGACGACGTGCTCCGCGATCGGGCGCGAGAAGACGCCCCGGGCGTTGGTCACCACGATCCCGCGGGCGAGAGCCGTCGGGGTCAGTGCCCGCTCCACGCCCGACGTCGCGGAGTGGACCCAGCGGAGCTTCGGCGCATGGGCCAACAGCCGATCGAAGGCATCCGAGCTGAGCCAGCCCCGCAGCAGCACCTCGACGTCGTCGACGGGCCCGTCGGCGAGGCCTTCCACGGACAGGTTCACGATGCGGGCGCCGGGCGCGGCATCGCGGATCCGCTCGAGGTCGCCGGCACGGACGCGGGCCGACAGGATCGGACTGACGGCGATCGCGAGGGGCACGCCCTCGGGGCCGAGCCCTGGTCCGACGCCGGGTCCGACGGTCGGCGCAGTCGGCGCGGTCATGCGGCACCACCCGCCGTGCCCTGGGCCGGCGCGCCGTCCAGGACGCGCCGGATCCAGGCGCTCGGCTCGCCGATCTCGATCGCCGACGGCAGCGTCTCGGGGCCGTCCCAGATCCGGGCCAGCGCCTGCCGGCCGCGTGCCTCGGCGATGGCCCGGACGAAACGCTCGCCGCGCTCGTACTGCTCGAGCTTGAGGTCCATGCCGGTCAGCCGCAGGATCGCCTTCTCGAAGCCCGTCCGCTGCTGGCGGCGCTCGTGGAATCGGGCGGAGATCCGCTCGACGTCGGGCACGAGCCCGTGGCCGACCTCGTCCATCACGTAGTCGCTGAAGCCCTCCAGCAGGCTCATCACCGCGTTCGTCTCCCGGAACAGGCGGCGCTGCTCCTCGCCCATGAGCGCTTCCATCCAGTGCTGGCCGCCGCCCTCGCCGCGAAGCGTCCGGCCGATGGCCCGGAGCGCATCTCGCCCGAGTGTCTGGGCCGAGCCGCTGAAGAGCGTCAGCTGCCGCTCGAGCCGATCGGCGAGATAGGGGCGGAGCCAGGGATGGGCCTCGAACTCGAACGCGTGGGTCGTCTCGTGGAGGGCGATCCAGGTCCGGAACGGCGACACGGGCACGGCAAGCGCGTGCGCCGTCGCCCGGATGTTCTCCTCCACGAACAGGAGCCGGCCGTCCTGGGCCTCGGCCGACAGGATCGCGAGGTCGTACTGGCCGAGCACCCGAGTGCCCATGAACCCGAGCAGGAAGCCGAGCTGCTGGCTCGTCAGCCAGCGATTGGCGAGGGCCATGAAGGCCCGGGTCGGCCCGCCGCCGACCGGCACGACCTGGTCGAGCAGGTGGACCTCCATCCGGGTGACGAGCGAACGGAAGGTCCCGACGTTGGCCCGGACCCAGCCGGCCCGATCCACCACGGCGGCGCGGTCGACGACCCCCGGCAGCGAGGTGCCCAGCGCCTCGCCCAGCCGTGGCACCACGGCAGCCATGGCCGCCCGGTACTCGCCCCTGTCTCTGATACACATCTCCGAGC
>JBKPRF010000233.1:0-4365 GCA_046734475.1 Chloroflexota bacterium | reverse complement strand
GTCCTGCACGCCCTGCCCGCCGGGTACCGCTTCGATCTGCGCCGCCGCCATCGGGTGGCGACGCCCAAGCTGACCGCGATCACCGGCGGCGGCGAGGCGGCCGCGGCTTCGAGCTGACGCGGCCGCGGCGGCTTCGAGCTGCGGCGCCGGAGGGTCTGCGGCGCGTTTCGGGCGCTCGTTCGGCAGCTAGCGATCACCGTGGTAGGTGAGAGGGGATCTCGCCGCGGATGTTGCCAGGCAGCGATGTGGTGAGTATCTGACGGGGATCGGGCCCGATTTCGGGACTCCGGCGACCATCGCCCCTCACATCTGCCACGGCCATTCGTGGATGACGGATCTCGGTGTCGATCCGGTAGGCTGCGGGCGACGCCGAGCGAGGAACACGACGGGAGGCATGCGCGCAGTGGCTGAACGGGTTCCGTCGCGCCGGAAGGCGGCTCCGAAGGCCGCCCCCACGACGTCCTCGGAAGACGCCGCCACGAATGGCGCCGACCCGAAGGAGGCCGCCGCAAGGCTCCGGCTCGAAGGCACCCGGCTGAAGCCGGGCGCCGCAGCGAACGCCGGCTCCCCCGGGGGCGTCGCCAAGGCGCGTGCCAGCTCAGCCAGGAAGCCCAAGGGACCGGGCCCGCTGCCAACCCTCCGGATCCTCGAGACCCGGATCCTCCGCGGCCCGAACTACTGGTCGCGCCAGCCCGTCGTCCGGATGGTCGTCGATCTCGGCGTGCTCGAGGCATTCCCGTCGAACACGATCCCGGGCTTCGTCGAGGCGCTCCTCGACTGGATGCCGAGCGTCGGCGAGCATGCCTGCTCGCTCAACCGTCGAGGCGGCTTCGCGACGCGCCTCAAGGACGGGACCTGGATGGGCCACGTCGCCGAGCACATCAGCCTCGAGCTCCAGAACCTCGCCGGCACCGACGTGCGCCATGGCAAGACCCGCAGCACCGACACCCCGGGCCAGTACAACGTCGTGTACGAGTACCGCGAGGAGGCCGTCGGGATCGAGGCCGGCAAGATCGCGGTGGCCCTCGTCAACCACCTCGTCGCGCCGAACGACCCGGCCTTCGCCTTCGACTACCAGGCCGAGCTCGAGCGCCTCATCCGGCTGGCCGAGAAGCAGGCCTTCGGGCCGTCGACCCAGGCCATCCTCGACGAGGCCGCGTCGCGGGACATCCCGTATATCCGGCTCGACCGGTTCTCGCTCGTCCAGCTCGGCCAGGGCGTCCACCAGCAGCGCATCCGCGCGACGATGACCTCGCGAACGTCCGGCATCGCGGTCGATATCGCGTCCGACAAGAACCTCACGAACCGGCTCCTCGACTCGGCCGGCCTGCCGGTCCCGAAGTCGGAGGTCGTCGACACCGCCGACGCGGCGGTCGCCGCCGCGCGACGGATCGGCTTCCCGTGCGTCGTCAAGCCGCTCGACGGCAACCACGGCCGCGGCGTCCACCTCGACCTGCGTTCCGACGACGAGGTCCGGAAGGCCTTCGCCGGGGCGGTCGCCCAGACGCGGTCCGGCGACGTCGTCGTCGAGACGTACATCTTCGGCAACGACTATCGCTGCCTGGTCATCGGCGGCAAGGTCGCGGCGATCGCTGAGCGCGTGCCGGCCAGCGTGGTCGGCGACGGGACGCACACGGTCCGCGAGCTCGTCGACATCGTGAACGCCGACCCGCGTCGCGGCATCGGTCACGAGAAGGTCCTGACCCGCATCAACGTCGATGCCGCGGCGATCGAGCTCGTCCATGGGCAGGGGCTCGAACTGGACGGCGTGCCGCCGAAGGACACCCGGGTGAAGCTCGCCCTCACCGGCAACATGTCGACCGGCGGGACCTCGATCGATCGGACGATCGAGGCCCACCCCGACAACGTCGAGGTCGCCGAGATGGCGGCCCTCGTCGTCGGGCTCGACGTCGCCGGCATCGACTTCATCTGTCCCGACATCACCGTGCCGGTGCGCGAGACCGGCGGCGCGATCGTCGAGGTCAACGCGGCGCCGGGCTTCCGGATGCACACCAACCCGACCGAGGGCGAGCCGCAGTACGTCGCGAAGCCGGTCATCGACCTGCTGTTTCCGACCGGGGCGAACGCCCGGATCCCGATCATCGGCGTGACCGGCACGAACGGCAAGACGACGACCGTCCGGATGATCGCCCACATCCTGAAGTTCATGGGCCGCCGGGTCGGGATGACCTCGACCGACGGGATCGTCGTCGACGGCCGGATGATCCGGCGGGGCGACATGTCGGGCCCGAAGTCGGCCCGGATGATCCTCCAGAACCCGACCGTCGACACCGCGGTCTTCGAGGTCGCGCGGGGCGGGATCCTGCGCGAGGGTCTTGGGTTCGACCGGGCGGACGTGGCGGTTGTCACCAACGTGACGGCCGACCACCTCGGGCTCGGCGGGATCGAGACGCTTCGCCAGCTGTCCGACGTGAAAGGCGTGCTCGTCGAGGCGGTGCCGCGCTCAGGCACCGCGGTCCTCAACGCCGACGATCCGTACGTCGCCCGGATGGGCGCCGAGTGCCGCGGCGCAATCGTCTACTTCTCGATGGCGACCGAGAAGGGCGACGCCGGGTTCGACCGGGTCGACGGCCACGCCGGCCGGGGCGGCGCCGCGTTCGTCCTGCGCAAGACGCCCGAGGGCGACCAGATCGTCCTGCGCCACGGGCCCCGAGTCATGCCACTCCTGTACACCCACCTGATCCCGGCGACGTTCGGCGGGCGGGCCCGGATGAACATCGCCAACGCGCTTGCCGCGGCTGCGGCCGCCTGGGCCGCCGGGGCCCACATCCACGACATTCGCCAGGGCCTCCGCACCTTCACGACCTCGTTCTTCCAGGCGCCGGGCCGGCTCAACCTCGTCGAGGTCGGCGGGATCCGGGTCGTCATCGACTACTGCCACAACGTCGACGGGATGCGGAACCTCGCCGACTTCACCCGCCGGATGATGTCCGACGGCAACGGCAAGGCCGCCCGCACCGGCCGGGCGATCGGCGTCATCGGGATGCCCGGCGATCGACGCGACGAGGACATGCGGGAGTACGGCGCGCTGGCCGCAGCCGCCTTCGACGAGCTGATCGTCCGTGAGGACCGCAACCTTCGCGGCCGCAAGCCCGGCGAGACGGCCGAGCACGTCGCCGAGGGCGCGCGCTCCGGGCGCGACGGCAACGGCGGCGGGGGCCGGCCGGTCAAGGTCGACAAGATCCTCGACGAGCAGACGGCGGTGAAGACCGCGCTCCGTCGCGCGAACAGCGGCGACCTGCTGGTCATGTGCGTCGACGATGCGGTCAGCGTCTACAAGCAGGCGATGGCGATCGCCGGCAAGCCCGCCGGCACGACCGCCTTCGCCGATCCCGGGGAGCTCGAGGCGCCGGAGGGCTAGGTCGGGCGCCGCTCGCGCCTAAGCGGCCGCTCGCGGCTACGCGCCCCAGCGCACGACGATCCGGCCCTGCACGCCTGGCAGCGGGAGGGACGCGGCCTCGGCCTCGACCGCGGCGCGTTCCGCCGCCGCCAGCGTTCGCCAGGACTCGATCGAGAGCTTCGCGTCCGCGCGCCGCCAGGTCCCGACGATCTCGCCGCCGACGAGCAGCGCGCCGGGCCAGACCCGCGAGGTCCACAGCCTCGCTCGTTTCCTGGCGTCCGCGACGACGAGCTCGCGATCGGCGCCCCAGAGGAGGAAGTAGGCGTCGCCGCTCGGGAGCAGCCGAGCCGCCGCCGGGTCGTCGCCGGGCTCCCGGAAGGACGGTTCGTCCTTGGCGAGGATCCAGCCCGCGCCGACCGGCGTCCGGACGGCGGTCAGCTCGGGCTCGAGGCCGTCGACGGCCGCCGCCCCGCGGCGGTCCTTGATCCCGGCCCACTTCGAGAACGAGGCTGGCGTGCCCGGACCGAGGACGTGGAGGTACCGCCTCGCGAGCTCCAGCCGGGCCTCGAACGGATCGACCTTGGGCTTCGGCACGGTCCAGACGATCGGCTGGCGCGCACCTTCCCAGCGGATGAGCAGCCGACCGGTCGGCGCGCCATACCGCAGCGAGTTGCCGTGCCCGCCCATCTCGCGGCCGGCCTGGCCGTATGGCATCCGCCGGCCACCGAGGAACGCCTCGAGCCGATCGGCCGTGTCGACCGCCCGTCGGAGGCCCTTCTCGTCGTCCGGCAGCCGCCCGAGCGAGAAGTAGGGGAGGTCCTCCGCGGCGATGACGTAGTCCTGGAAACGCGGCCCCCACAGCTGCACGAGCGACTCGTGCTCCCAGCTGGTCGGCTCGATGCCTTCGACCCGCGCATGGAGCGAGAGCAGCGCCGCCCTGGGCATCGAGTCCTGCAGTCCGAGCCACGCCGCGCGCCGCAGCGACGTCGCGCTGTGGGGGAGCT
>JBKPRF010000232.1:0-3521 GCA_046734475.1 Chloroflexota bacterium | reverse complement strand
AATCCACCTCGGGCAACACCGGCCTTGCCCTGGCGCTCGTCGCTCGCAGGCGGGGCTATCGACTGACGGTGGTCATGGCGGACAACGTCTCGCCGGAGCGGCGGACCATCGTCCGGGCATTCGGCGCGACGATCATCGATTCACCGGGCACGCTCGGCTCGAACGGGGCCATCGCCAAGGCCCGCGAGCTGGCTCGGAAGGACCCGCGCTACGCGCTCGCCGATCAGTACGGCAACGAGGTCAACTCGACGGCCCACGAGCGCTCGACGGGCCCGGAGATCCTGGCCCAGTGCCCGGACATCGACGTCTTCGTCGCCGGCCTCGGGACGAGCGGGACGCTCATGGGCGTGTCGCGCTTCCTGCGAGGGGCCAAGCCGGGCGTGAAGATCGTCGCGGCCGAGCCGCTGCCGGGCGCCGGGGTCCAGGGCCTGCGCTCGCTCGAGGACGGGTTCGTGCCCGAGATCTTCGATCCGGATCTGCTCGACCGGAAGCTCCTGATCTCGAACCGCGAGGCGGTCCTCGGGGTCCGGGCGCTGCTCGCGAAGGAGGGCATCTTCGCCGGCCTCTCGTCCGGGGCGATCCTCGTCGCCGCGCGGCGGGTCGCGCGGGAGATGCCCGGTGCGACGATCGTCGCGCTGCTGCCCGACGGTGGCTGGAAGTACCTCTCGGCAGGGATCTTCTCGGCGAACATCGACATCGTCGAGGAGGAGCTCGAGAGCCAGGTGACGGCGTGGTAGCCGAGGCCTACTACCCCGGTCCTGGCGATGGACCGCACCCGGGTCCCGCTGCGGTGGCGCTCCCGGACTCGCTTCGCGACGCGATCGTCGCGCACGCCAGGCGCCAGCTGCCGAATGAGGCCTGCGGGATCGTCGTCGGCGATCGGCCGGCGGCCGAGGCTGGCCGGGCCGTTCGCTGGGTCCCGCTTCGCAATGCCACCGCGTCGCCGTTCCGCTACGAGATCGATCCCGAGGACCTCCTCCGCCTGACGATCGAGACGGAGCGAGCTGACGGGGCGATCTGGGCGATCGTCCACTCGCATGTCGCGTCGCCCGCCCGACCGTCGCCGACCGACGTCCGGCAATCGTTCTATCCCGAAGCGATCTACCTCGTGGTCTCGCTGGACCCGGCCGAGGCCGATCCGGCAACCGGCGCCGAGAGCGTCCGGGCGTGGCGGATCGTCGACGGCGGCGTCCACGAGATCGCGATCGAATGAGCGCCCCGATGCCACAGCCCCGGTGCTCGTGTACCGGGCGAGCGTCGACAGCGGGAGCCTGACCTCCCGCCGGCTCGGCCTCGCCAACTGCGCGCTCCCGCGCCGCGCTCCCGCGCCGCGCTCCCGCGCTCCCCCGCTCCCGCGCTCCCGCGCTCGCATCGATCCGGCCCTCCGGCCGGCCGCCGTTCCCGACGAAGGAGTCTCTCCAATGACCGCAAACGCCACGCTCGCCCGACCCACAGCGCTCGTCGACGCCGACTGGGCGCTCGAGCACATCGACGACCCGGCCGTTCGCTTCGTCGAGGTCGACGTCGACACCGAGGCCTACGCCGAGGGTCACCTCCAGGGTGCCGTCGGCTGGAACTGGACCAGCCAGCTCACCGACGGCATCCGCCGCGACATCGCCAGCCGCGAGGACTTCTCGCAGCTGCTGCGCGAGTCGGGCATCGGGCCCGACACGACCGTTGTGCTCTATGGCGACAACAACAACTGGTTCGCCGCCTGGGCCTACTGGCAGCTGAAGCTGTACGGCCATGCGGACGTCCGCCTCCTCGATGGCGGCCGGAAGCTGTGGCTCGCCCGCGAGCTGCCGACGACGACGACCGTCTCGACGCACGAGCCGTCCGACTACGAGCTGCCGGAGCCGTCGTTCGAGCTGCGGGCGTTCCGCGACGACGTCATCGGCGGCATCGGCCATCCCGGGCGCGCGTTGGTCGACGTGCGCTCCCCGGCCGAGTACGCCGGCGAGCTGCTCGCCCCCGCCGCGCTGCCGCAGGAGGGCGCCCAGCGGGCCGGCCACGTGCCCGGCGCGGCCTCCATCCCCTGGGCGTCCGCGGTCAACGAGGACGGCACCTTCAAGTCGGTCGACGAGCTCCGCTCGCTGTACGGCTCGAAGGGCGTGACGCCCGACAAGGACGTCATCGCCTACTGCCGCATCGGCGAGCGCTCGTCCCACACCTGGTTCGTGCTCCATGAGCTGCTCGGCTTCGAGCGGGTCCGGAACTACGACGGGTCGTGGACCGAGTACGGGAGCCTCGTCGGCGTGCCGATCGAGAAGGGCGCGACCGCCTAGCGGTCGCCGGACCCTGGGCGATGCCTCTGCGTATCGGGTGGTGGCCCATGCCTCTGGCATCGCGCGGTTGTCCATGCCACACGGAATGGGCAAACGCGTGACCGTGCACCGCGGCCTGTCGGCTGTGACGGTTCCGGCGGGGCGCTGAGCTCGCTCACGCGGATTCCCATTCCCACCGGCATAGTTGAGCGATGGAGCGGGTGAAGGGCCCGGGATCGCGCGGCATGGCGGCCCTGTGGCTGCTCATCGGCATCGTCGTCCTGGGCCTGACGACGGTGCCCGGCCTGGGCGCGATCAACCTCGATGCGCTCGCGACACCGCCGGTGCTGGTCCGAGCGTTCCTGGCCGCGGCGGCCGTCATCGGCGGGCTGGCGATGCTCCGCCGGGCGCTCCTCCAGATCGAGGTGACGAGCTCGCTCGAACGCTCGTCGGGCGGCGATGGCGCGTCCCACCTCACGACTGCCGAGCTGGCGGGCATGGTTCGCGGGATCCGCTACGTGTTCCTCGCCGCCGCGGCGTTCGCGGCAGCTTCCGGCTGGCTCATCGGTGATCCGCTGCCGCTCGTGATCGCGCTCGTCATCGCGGGCGTCGATCTCGCGGAGACGTCGTTCCTGCTGCTGGTCGCGCTCGGGCGCGGACGGGGCGTGCCGGACTAACGCCTGCCGGCAAGAGCCGCGAGCAGTGTCGCGATGTCGATCGCCCGCGCTTCGAGTCCGATTCGAGCCGCGATGCGCGCGGCCGGTGGCGGCCGCAGGCCGGTCGAAGCAAGCAGGTCTGCATTGCGTCCGGCAAGGACGTCGCCGGGGGAACCGTCGGCGATGACCTCGCCGTGGCGCATGACGACGACTCGCTCGAAGTGGGCCGCCGCGAATTCCATGTCGTGCGTGATCGCCACGATCGTTCGTCCGGCGCGTCGAAGGCCGTCGACGATCGCGCCGACCCGAGCGACGCCGGGACCGTCCTGACCGGTCGTCGGCTCGTCGAGAACGATCGCGGCGGGATCGGTCGCAAGGACGCTGCCGAGGGCGACCAGCTTGCGCGCGGACACATTCAGGTCGTAGGGGTTCGTGTCGCGTTCCGGCTCGAGCCCGATCGCCGTGATGGCCGCATCGACGAGTGCGCTCGTCTCGCCTTCGCCGAGGCGAAGGTTGCGTGGACCGAACCGCAATTCCCGGCCGACGCTTCGGCTGAATAGCTGATCGTCGGGGTCCTGGAAGACGAATCCGATCGTCGCCG
>JBKPRF010000231.1:0-3948 GCA_046734475.1 Chloroflexota bacterium | reverse complement strand
CGCCGGCCCCGGCGCCGTCATCTTCGAGCGCGACAAGATGCTGGCCGGCGCGATGGCCCGGAGCGTCTACTTCGACCTGTCCTCGAGCCTCGGCACCCAGTACGGCGGCCAGCAGCCGTCAGACCTCGACGCCATGAATCTCCCGCCGGCGGGCGCACCCAACGTCTTCGCCGAGGTCGATGACGACGCCTTTGGCTTCGCCACCGACCGCCTGTCTCTATTCAACGCCCACGTCGACTGGGCGAACACCGCCGCCTCCTCGTTCAGCGGCCCCACCGCCGTGGCGGTGGCGCCGTTTGACTCGGCCTTCCCGTGCGGCGATGCCGACGGCGACGGCGCCGCTCGCAACTGCATCCCGATGCGCCGGGGCCCCGGCCTCGACGCGATCTCGGATCGGCTGATGTTCCGGCTCGCGTATCGCAACTTCGGCGGTCGCGAGACCCTCGTCACCAACCACACCGTCGACGTCAACGACCCCGAGGGCCACGCCGGCGTGCGCTGGTACGAGCTCCGCAAGAGCTCCGGAGCCTGGGGCGTCTACCAGCAGGGCACCTACGCCCCCGACGCCCGCCATCGCTGGATGGGCTCCGCGGCGATGGACGGTGCCGGTGATCTCGCCGTCGGCTACTCGCTCTCGAGCCCGACGATGAACCCGGCGATCGCCTACGCCGGCCGCCTCGCTGCCGACCCGCTGGGCCAGCTCGCGCAGGGCGAGGTCACGATGTACCAGGGTGGCGGCTCGCGGATCGAGGAGATCGATCCGACGACCGGCGAGCCCGGCGAGGCCGGCCGCTGGGGCGACTACACCGCTCTTGTCGTCGACCCCGTCGACGACTGCACCTTCTGGTACGTCAACGAGTACTACGACGTCGACGGCTCGTTCGACTGGCACACCCGTGTCGCCTCGTTCACCTTCCCGTCTTGCCTCGGGGCCGGCGCCGACCTCGGCGTGACGACCGCGGCGCCCGCGCCGCCGATCCGTGTCGGCGACCAGGTCACGTTCACGGTCCGCGTGGCCAACAATGGCCCCGACACCGGGCCGACCGCGACACTGACCGATCGGATCCCGTCCGGGTCGACGTTCCTCTCGGCGTCGTCCACGAAGGGCAAGTGCTCGGGCACGACCACCGTCACCTGCAAGATCGGGACGCTGAGCCGCGGCTCGAGCGCGACGGTCACGATCGTCGTCCGGGCGCCGGCGACACCGGCCACGGTCTCGAACGTCGCAACCGTGACGTCGTCGAAGAAGGACCCGAACCCCGACAACAACACGGCGACCACCGTCCTCGAGGTCGTCGACGCCTGCACCCCGCCGGGCGTGCTCGTCGCCTCCGACTCGGACGACGCCGCGCCGAACGTCCCTCCTGTCGCCCAGATCGACCTCCGGAACCTCTGGGCCGGCGAGCCGCACCAGGCCGATGGGGTCGCGCGGCTCACGTTCACCGTCAGCCTCGGGGGCGGCGGGACCCTGCCGCCGAGCAGCCAGTGGTACGTCATGTGGAACCGGCCCACGCCGGACGCCACGTACGACCGCAATTACGTGGCCATGAAGACCAACGCCGCGGGCCTCGTCAGCTTCGACTACGGGAGCATCGCCCCGCCGAACCTGAACACCCCGACGAGCCGTGGCGTCGCGACCGGCACGTACGACGCGATCACCGGAACGATCACGATGAGCGTCGCGGCGTCGGCCGTCGACAACGTCGCGGCCGGCTCGGCCCTCGGCTCGCTCCAGGCCCGGGCGTTCCTCGCCCGGCCCGACGGCGGCCCCGTCACCCAGACGGCCTCGACGGACTTCGGCCCGATCACGGTCTATCGCATGGTCGGCAACTGCTGACCCGTCGATCCAGCGAGCGCAGGACCCCTCCGGCTCCCGCCGGAGGGGTCCTCAATCGCAGGCAGAGGTAAGATCGCTGAGGCGGTCCGCGGGAGAGGACGCGAAGGGGAGCCGAGGCGTGCAGGGATTGATCAGCGAGGTGCTCGCCGCCTGGCGCGAGGCCGAGCGAGTCGTCACCGAACATCCCGAAGGGCCGGACCACGATCGGGCCGTGCTCGCCGTCGAGCAGCTCCGGGCGCTGTACGCCGAGCTCACCTCCGGCGCTGGTGGCCAGCCGGACAGCCTGCGGGCGCGGCTCGAAGCCATCCGCGTGCGTCGCCGCCCGGAGAACGCGTTCGCCGCCCTCCCGGGCTGAGGGCCCGGGCACCCCAAAGCTCGGGATCTCACGTCGAGGAAAGTGGCTGGCGAGGAAGGATTCGAACCTTCAATCCCCTGATCCAGAGTCAGGTGCCTTACCGTTTGGCCACTCGCCAGCGGATGGGCGCGGAGCGCCACCGACCGCGCGGAAGTCTACCACCCGCCTCGGCGTCGACCGCCGCCGGCGGCGTCCCGCGGTCTGAAGCGCGGCGCGGCTCGGGAAGGCCATCATGGACGCGATGGGTCTTCCGGCGACGCTGCAGGCATTCCTGGTCGACAAGGCCGACGACCGTTTCGAGCGCGGGCTGCGCGAGCTGCCGCGGTCGATCCTCCCCGACGATGACGTCGTCGTTCGCGTGGCATGGTCCTCGATCAACTTCAAGGACGGCCTCGCGGCGCAGGCCGACGGCAAGGTCGCGCGCGCCTATCCGCTGATCCTCGGGATCGACCTCGCCGGGGTCGTGGTCGAGTCGCGCGCGCCGGACATCGCGGTCGGGTCCGAGGTGATCGCCCACGGCTACGACCTCGGGACGAGCCACCACGGCGGGCTGGCCGAGTACGCCGCGGTGCCCGCGGGCTGGATCGTGCCGTTGCCGGCCGGGCTTTCGCTCCGCGACTGCATGGCGATCGGAACCGCGGGCTTCACCGCGGCGATGGCGGTCGATGCCCTCGTCGCCCGTGGCCTCGAGCCGGACCACGGGCCCGTCCTCGTGACGGGCGCCACGGGCGGCGTGGGGAGCACCGCGATCGGCCTCCTCGCCGACCGCGGCTTCGAGGTCTGGGCGACGACCGGCAAGACCGACGAGCACGGCTGGCTCTCGGACCTCGGTGCGGTGGGGTTCCTCACGCGCGAGGAGTGCGCCAGCCCGGGCCGGCCGCTCGAGAGCGAGCGCTGGGCGGGCGCGGTCGATGCCGTCGGCCAGGCGACGCTGCCGTACGTCCTCCGGACGCTGAGGCGCGGGGCCGCGGTCGCGTCGTGCGGCAATTCCTCCGGCTCGACCCTCGAGACGACGGTGTTCCCGTTCATCCTCCGCGGCGTGGCCATGCTCGGGATGGACTCGGCCTACCTCCCGATCGATGCCCGCCGGCGACTCTGGGGCCGGCTCGCCACGGACCTGCGCCCGCCGGCGCTCGGGGAGCGGGTCACGGAGGTGCCGCTGGAGGAAGTCGAGGCCGCCCTCGACGCCGTCCGGGCGGGAGAGGCCCGCGGCCGCTGGCTGGTGCGAATCGGCGGTTGATCGCGGCGCCGTTGAGGCCTACGATGCGGTCGGCTCCGCGACCGGTGCCACGTACGGGACCCGTCCACGGCGCGACTCGTTTCGCGTCGAGATGCAAGGGTCCGCGATGGCTCTCGCGCGCGGGCGCCAGGGAAGCACGTCATGGCCACTGTGACGTTCGACCACGTGTGGAAGCGCTTCGGCGACTTCGCCGCGGTCCAGGACTTCAACCTCGAGATCCAGGACGGCGAGTTCATGGTGCTCGTCGGCCCGTCCGGCTGCGGCAAGACGACCGCCCTCCGGATGATCGCGGGGCTGGAGGAGATCACCGAGGGCAAGCTCAGCATCGGCGACCGCGTCGTGAACGACGTCGCCCCGAAGGATCGCGACATCGCGATGGTCTTCCAGAGCTACGCCCTGTACCCGCACATGACCCTGTACGACAACATGGCGTTCGGGCTCAAGCTGCGGAAGGTCCCGAAGGCCCAGATCGACGCCCGAGTCAAGGATGCGGCCAGGATCCTCGGCCTCGAGGAC
>JBKPRF010000230.1:0-4483 GCA_046734475.1 Chloroflexota bacterium | reverse complement strand
GTCGAGGACGACGCCGGTCTGCTTGATCCGCTCCTCGATCTGGAACGGCGCGTGCCCGGTCGGGAAGAGGTACAGCTCGTGGTCGTGGCCGCGCGCCTTGAGCCGATCGGTGTAGATCAGGACCTGCCGGATCGGGCAGCGGGAATCGTGCTCGCCGGCGAGGAACAGGATCGGTGCCGTGACGTTGTCGACGTACGAGATGGGCGACCGCTCGGCCATCAGCTGCGGGACCTCGGACGGGGCGCCGCCGAGGAGCGCGCGGTCGTAGGCCTGGAGCAGCGGCGAGAGATCCTCATAGCCAGCCGCGTAGTCACCCACCGGCACGCCGGCGACGCCGGCGATGAACCGGTCGGGATGCATCCCATGGGTGAGCAGGGTGAGGTAGCCGCCCCATGACCAGCCCGCGATGACCGCCCGCGTCGGATCGGTCCAGCCGTTGGCGACAAGGTCGTCGAGGCCGGCCAGGATGTCCTCGACCTCGGGCCAGCCGATGTTGCCGATGAGCGTGTCCCGCCAGGCCGCCCCGAAGCCGATCGACCCGCGGTAGTTCAGCATCGCGACCTGGAACCCCGCGTCGACGTAGGCCTGGGCCTCGGGCGACCAGCGGTCGAGATCGACCGACGTCGGCCCGCCGTGGATGAACATCAGCGTCGGCCATCCGGCGTGACCGTTGGGCTCCTCTGGCTCGATCCGCCAGCCCGTGACGGTCTGGCCGTGGGGATTCGTGTAGGACCAGGGCAGGAAGGGCCGGCCCGGTGGCGGCGGCTCCGGGGCCATGAGCACCGGCTCGTCTCGGCCGAGCTCGTAGATCACCCCGGGATGCTCGCCGCGCTGGACCCGATACCAGACCGAGCCGTCCGGCCGGACGTGGGCGCCGGTGTAGCTGCCTTCCCGCGACGGCAGCTCGGTCAGCTCGCCCGTCGCCAGCTCGTAGCGATGCAGGCGATGGCGGCCGTTCTCGAGCGTGACGAGGAGCACGGCCGACGCGTCCGGCCACCAGTCGGCGACCTCGGTGAATCGGTCCCACGGGACTCGGAGGTCCGTCACCGCCCCCGTCGCGATGTCCCAGATGGCCGGGGCACGCTCACCGCGCCGCTCGTGGCCGATCGCGAGTCGCTGGTCGCCCGGCACCGGCGACCACGCGAAGGCGCACAGCGCCTTGCCCTCGTCGCGCAGATCGGCCATGACGGCCCCCGTCCGGGCATCGATGACCCGCAACGCCTGGTGGATGAGATCGCCGTGCTCGGCGTGCTCGATGCAGGCCAGCGTCTCGTCGGCGGACAGGCCGCCGAGCTCGGTGCCACCCCGGACCATGGCGTTGGCGCCGCCCAACTCGATCGATTCGGGATGGCGCGACAGCTCTCGTGCCGGTCCGCCTCCGTCCGAGACGTACACCGCGAACCCGTCCCGATCGCTCATCGCCGCGACGGTGACCTTCGATCCCAGGGCGATCCCGTCGTCCCACGCGTTCGGCAGGCCCTCGACGAGCGGCTCCGGCCGGCCCCCGCCGAACGGCGCGGCGACCCACAGGCCCGACTCGTCCCCGGTCGTGTCGCGGTGCCACGCGACCCAGTCGCCGTCCGAGCTGATCTCGCCGGAGACGAGGCCGACCGGTTCGTCGGTCACCTGGACGTGCCGCCCGGTCGCGCGGTCCCAGCTGTGCAGCTGGTAGATCCCGCTCTCGGACGACACGTAGACGAGCCGATCCGGCGCCCGCCGCGACCAGGTCGGGAAGCCGACGATCGGGGCTCGGAAGCGCCGCTTCCAGAGCGGGGTCGCGTCGGTCACGCCGCGGAGGATATCGGCGGCGGCGGTTCCGTCGATGGGCCGGTCGCCGTAACTGGCTCGCGTGTCAGCGAACGGGCTCAGGCCGGAGCCGGCGCGGGCACCTCGGGCACGTCCGGGACCATGTCGGGCGCGGCGCTGACGCCCTCGCGATCGAGGTCGGGTGCCTCGGACACGATGCCCACGCCGCCGAAGAGCGCGAAGCCATCGAGGACGAGCGTCGGTCCGGTGTCGATGACCTGCTCGGAGTCCCGCGCGTCGCCGACGCCGCCGAAGATCGCGACGAGCCGCTGCTCGACCTTCCATGTCTCCGGGACGACGAGCCGGATCCCGCCGAAGATCGCCCGCACGGTGAGCCGCGCGCCGGCCGGATCGAGGGTTGCGCCGCGGAGATCGACGGTGCCGCCGCCGTACCACGTGAGCGCGGAGCCGCCACGGAACGACTTCGAGGTGCTGATGAAGTCACGGCCGCTGTAGATCGTCACGAGGCCGACCTCGTCGTCCTCCGGCTCGCCCTTCGAGGGCATCCGGCCCTTCAGGACGGCGGCGGTGATGGCCGAGGCGAGGGCGGTGAGGAACGTCAGGCCGACGAACGCGGCGACGATGTTTCGGATCGAGCGCATGGCTGATTCCTCCTCGAGCGGGAGCACGATCCCGGACCAGCGTGGCTGCTGGGGGCCAATTGGGCCAGTGCCATAATGCCCGAGATGGCGAGCGAGACCACGAAGCTCCGTCCCTGGGGCGGCGATCGGGCCCCGGCGGACTGGGGTCTCGGCGACGGCCAGGCCGTGCCGTGGGAGTACGCGCCGGCCCCCGAGTCGCGCGACATCGTCAATCTCAAGTCGCGCTACGGCCTGTTCATCGACGGCCGCGAGGTCCAGGCCTCCGATGGCGGCGTGTTCGGGACCGTCAACCCGGCCACGGAAGAGGTCATCGCCGAGGTCGCCAGGGCGACGACGGGCGACATCGATCGGGCGGTCCGGGCCGCGCGGCGGGCCCAGAAGACGCGCTGGGGCAACCTGCCCGGTCGCGAGCGGGCGAAGTACCTGTTCCGGATCGCCAGGATCCTCCAGGAGCGGAGCCGCGAGTTCGCCGTCCTCGAGTCGATGGACTCGGGCAAGCCGATCAAGGAATCACGCGACGTCGACGTGCCGCTCGTCGCGGCCCACTTCTGGTACTACGCCGGCTGGGCCGACAAGCTCGAGTACGCGTTCCCGGGCCGCGTCGCCCGGCCGCTCGGCGTGGCGGCCCAGGTGATCCCGTGGAACTTCCCGCTGCTCATGCTCGCCTGGAAGATCGCGCCGGCCCTCGCCGCCGGGAACACCGTCGTGCTCAAGCCGGCCTCGACGACGCCGCTCAGCGCCCTGTTGTTCGCGGAGGTCTGCCGCCAGGCCGACCTTCCGGCCGGCGTCGTGAACATCGTCCCCGGACCGTCCGACATCGGGATGTACCTCGTCAGCCATCCCGACGTCGACAAGGTCGCGTTCACCGGATCGACCGGCGTCGGCAAGCTCATCCAGAAGGCCGTCGCGGGGACCGACAAGGGCTTGACCCTCGAGCTCGGCGGCAAGGCCGCCAACGTCGTCTTCGAGGACGCGGCGCTCGACCAGGCCGTCGAGGGCATCGTCAACGGCATCTACTTCAACCAGGGCGAGGTCTGCTGCGCGGGCTCGCGCCTCCTGGTCCAGGAGTCGATCGCCGACACGATCACCGACAAGCTCAAGGACCGCCTCTCGACGATCCGGGTCGGCGACCCGCTCGACAAGAACACCGACGTCGGCGCGATCAACTCGAAGGCCCAGCTCGAGAAGATCACGGAGCTGGTCGCCTCGGGCGTCGACGAGGGGGCCGAGATGTACCAGCCGGCCTGCGACCTGCCCGACCGGGGCTACTTCTTCCGGCCGACCCTGTTCACGAACGTCGCCCAGAGCCATCGCATCGCGAAGGAGGAGATCTTCGGGCCGGTGCTCTCGGTCCTGACCTTCCGAACCCCGGACGAGGCCGTCGAGAAGGCCAACAACACGCCGTATGGGCTCTCGGCGGGAGTCTGGACCGAGAAGGGCAGCCGGATCCTCTGGATGGCCCAGAAGCTCCGCGCCGGCGTCGTCTGGGCCAACACGTTCAACCGCTTCGACCCCACGTCGCCGTTCGGCGGCTACAAGGAGTCGGGCTTCGGCCGCGAGGGCGGGATGCACGGGCTCCACGCCTACGTCCGCCTGGAGGACCGCTGACGGTGGCGACGCCGCGACGCCGATCGAACGGGTCGAACGGGACCGCTCGATCCGTGAGCCGCGCCCCGCGGACACCGACGGCCGCGACCGGCGGCCGGATCGAGGTCCGCAAGACCTACAAGCTCTACATCGGCGGCGCGTTCCCCCGGACCGAGAGCGGCCGGAGCTACCTCGTCTCAGCGGCCGACGGCGCGCCGCTGGCCAACGCCAACCGGGCCTCGCGGAAGGACCTCCGCGATGCAGTCCGGGCGGCTCGCAAGGCGTTCCCAGGGTGGGCCGAGCGGACCGCGATGAACCGCGGCCAGGTCCTCTATCGGGTCGCCGAGCTCATGGAGGGCCGCCGCGATCAGTTCGCCGAGGAGGTCGCCGCGGCCGAAGGGCTCGCCCCGGCGAAGGCCCGCGAGGTCGCCCTGAGAGCGATCGATCGCTGGGTCTGGTACGCCGGCTGGGCCGACAAGATCACGCAG
>JBKPRF010000229.1:0-3398 GCA_046734475.1 Chloroflexota bacterium | reverse complement strand
GTCGTCGGCCATGCGGATGCTCACGAGGTAGTTGTCGAGGCCCCAGACGATCGCCGCCGGCGTCCAGATCACGGCCGACGCCCCGAGAAAGCCGACGGCCGCCGGCACGCCCCCGAATGCCAGCAGGCCGGGCACCCAGGCGAGGGCATACGGCTTGAAGGCGACCGCCGCGGCGAGGATCACCGCCCCGACCCACGGCCGCTTCGCCGCGAGCACGAGCGCGGCCAGGATCAGGAGGCCGGCGCTCGTGTCGTTCGACCCGTCGACCGCCGTCAGGATCACGGTCGGCGCCGTGGCGTAGACCGCGAGGGCGATTGGCCGCCCGCGGACGGCCATCAGGGCCATGATCCCGCACGCCACGAACAGCTCGACTTCACGGGGGTCCCCGACGCCGGGCGTGTACCACAGGATCTCGAGCGGCCCGTATGGGAAGGGAGCGCCGATCGGCCGCGACTCGATGTAGCCGTGGCCCCACGGGTTCAGCCCCTCCCAGGCCTGGCGGACGGCGGCGGCTGTGACGTCGAGGACGTCCGAGGCGCGGTGCCCGTCGACGCCGAGGCGAAGGGCGACGCCGGCACCCAGGAGCAGGAGCATGCCGAGCCAGCCGAGCCGGAACCGGAGCGAGATGAGGAAGAAGACGAAGAGTCCGGCCATCGTCGCGAGCCGATTCGGGCCGGTGTCGGACGGCTGGATCGACAGGAGCAGCGCGAGGCCGAACGCGATCGACATCGGGGCATCGCGCTCGCCCCGAAGCGGTCTCGGGAGCCAGGTCACCGCGGCATCCTAGGGGCGTTTGACAGGCTTGGCGAACGCTCGGAGACTCAGGCCACTCTCCCGGTCGCATGTGCCCAGCCGAAGGAGCACCCCATGGATCTGTCGAACGTGCTTGCCCGATTCCTCGCCCCCCGGACGGTGGCTCGCGCCCATTGCGACCTCCCCTGCGGCGTGTACGACCCGGAGCAAGCTCGAATCGAAGCGGAGTCGTGCTACAGGATCATCGAGAAGTACGCCGCCAACGACGATGTTGCGTACAGAACGCGAGCCATCGCGATCAAGGAAGAGCGAGCCGAGCTCGTGAAGCACCACCTCGACGTCCTCTGGCACGACTACTTCAAGCCCGAGCACCTCGACGCCGTGCCGAATCTCCACGACCTCTTCTGGCAGGCCAACAAGCAGGTCTCGAAGGTCAAGGCCTCGACCGACATCGCCGACGCCAAGAAGCTCCTCGAGCTCATCGACGAGGTCGACGCGGCCTGGAAGAAGACCGGCGGGCTCGAGAAGACGCGCGTCGCGGGCCGACCGCAGTAGTTCCTCGCGCAGCGCTCAGCCGCGGTCCGCGCAAGGCGAACGCGAGCACACGAGCGAGCGCACGCCGACGTGCGTGAGCGAGCGCGCGCAGCGTTCAACGCCGCGCGGGCCCGGATCAGCGCTGCGCGTCGCGGGCCGTGGCGGGTTGCGACGTCCGAGGCCTCGATGCTGCCGGCGATCGCGCCGGGCGACTGGCTGCTCCTGAATCCGCTCGCCTCGCGCTGGCCGAAGCCTGGCCGGGTCGTCGTCTTCCGCGAGCCCGACAGCGGCGAGCTGGCCGTGAAGCGGGTCGCGGCGGGACCGGGCTCGCGAGTGCGATTCGCCGCTGGCTGGCTCGTCCTCGCCGATGACGAGGCCTGGCTGACGGCCGACGCCTCACCCGGGCTCACGGGCCGCGCCGGGTTTGGGCCACCCGTCGATTCGAACCGGTTCGGACCGGTCCCGACCTCGCTGCTCGTGGGCGAGGTCGTGATCAGGTACGGCCCGCCGGGCCGGATCGGGCGGATATCCTCCCGCCGTGGACCCCTCCTTCCCGACACCGATGGACCTGCGCCGGGACCCTGACGCGCCGCTCCGGGACGCGCCCGACCCGTGGGCCGGCACGGGCCGGCCGTCGCGCCGGTCCGAGCCGCCCTTCCACATGACCGAGATGATCGAGGCCGAGCCGGCCCTGGCCGCCCGGCTGCTCCAGCGCCTCGCCGGCTCGCGGGGCCCGGCGGCGCGTCTCGCCACCGAGGTGCGCTCCGCCGCGGAGCTCGGCCGCCCGATCCTCGTCACCGGCTGCGGCACGAGCGAGCACGGCGCGCTCGCCACCGTGGCGATCCTGCGCGAGGCCCTGCACGCCATCGGGCTCTCGAGGGCCCACGGCCGGACGGGCACGCCGGTCTCGGTGCAGGCGTTCGAGGCGTCGCTGGAGGATGAGCTCGCGGGCCCCGGCGGCATCGTCATCGGGATCAGCCACGAAGGCGAGACGTGGGCCACGAACAAGGCCCTCGAGCGGGCCCGTAAATCAGGCGCCCGCGTCGCCCTCGTGACCGTGTCCGATCGATCGCCGGCTGCAGCCCTGGCCGATCTCGTCGTCGCGACGGGTGAGGCCGACGAGAGCTGGTGCCACACGATCGGCTACCTCGCCCCCATCGTCGCCGCGGCCTCGGTCGCGGGTCACCTCACCAGCCGCCCGATCACCCCGGCGGCCGCGCGCTCGGCAGTGGGCGTCGGGCTCGATCCGGCGGAGGTCCGTCGCACCGAGGCGTTCGCCGGCCGGCTGGCCGACGCCGGGAGGATCGTCGTGACCGGCAGCGGGCACGATCGCATCGCGGCGCGCGAGCTCGCGCTCAAGCTCGAGGAGGGCACCCACGTCGCCGCGGTCGCGCGCGATCTCGAGACCGTCCTCCACGGCCACCTCGCCGGGATGGATTCCCGGACCGCGCTGATCCTCATCCTCGCCGACACGTCGCCCGACGCCGAGGCCCGCGGCCGCCGCGCCGCCGACGTGCTTCGAGCTGCCTCCGAGATCGGGGTCCGGGCCGGCGCGATCATGGCTGCCCGGCACGCCGCGACGATCGACCCCGCGCTCACCCCCGCGGGCCGGCTCGTGGTGCCCGCGTCACCGGCCCTGCCGCCGGCCATCGCCGCGCTGCTCGGCAGCGCGGTGCCGCTCCAGCTCCTGACCGAGCGCCTCGCCCGGATCCGGGGTGTCGACCCCGACCCGATCCGGCGCGACGATCCGGCCTACCTCCGCGCCGCCGAGGCCGCCCAGCCCGCGGGCTGAGCCACTCGCAGACTCCGCCGTTTCTGGCACATGCCACAGCTGGCGGCACGAGGCAAGGTCTCCGCGCCTGGCAGCGCGCAGGCGCCGGCAATGTCATCCCGAGCCACGCTCGTCGCGGGATGAAAGTCGCGCGAGCCGCCGGTCTCCAACGGCCCCTCGGGTCGTCGACCCCGTCTCGTGCCGCCCCCAGTGGCATCTGACAAGAAGCGGCCGCGCGAAGGGGTGCGGCGTGAAGGTGCGCGGCGCGAAGGCGAGTGGGGCGCGGCGCGCAGGCTCGGCGCGGCGGGCTGCCGCCCGCTCAGATCCTGCCGCTCAGACC
>JBKPRF010000228.1:0-7137 GCA_046734475.1 Chloroflexota bacterium | reverse complement strand
GGTGAGAACGCGGCCCGCGACGCCGCGGACCGCTTCGGCCTCGCGGCGCAGCTCGAGGCGACGATCGCCTGGTATCGAGACGCGATCGCCGACTGGCGCAGAGCGACCGGCCGGTCGCTGTGAGGGTTCGCTTCGACGACCAGATCGTGGCGTACCAGCCCCGCGGCGGTGTGTCGCGCTATCACGTGGAGCTCGTCCGCGAGCTGCGGGCCGATCCCGGCCTCGGCGTCACGGTCGATTTCGACTGGCGGGAGGCGCCGAACGAGCATGCGGTCAGCGCCGGCCTCGGCCTGCCCGAGCGCGAGTGGCGGCGCCGGCTCAACCGGCTGGCTCGCCGCCTCCCGTCGCTCCCGCGGACGCCCGACATCGTCCAGCCCACGTGGTACTTCCCGAAGCGGCTGCCGCCCCGGGACGGGCCACCGATCGTCGTGATGGTCCCGGACATGATCCCCGAGCTCATGCCGGAGCATTTTCCGGGTGGCAGCCCGCACCTCGCCAAGGAGTCGTACGTTCGGTCGGCCACCGCGATCCTGTGCATCAGCCGGAGCACCGAGCGCGACGTCCACGCGGTGTACGACCCGCTCGAGGCGACGACCCACGTGACCTACCTCGGTGTCGGGCCGGAGTTCCGGCCCGGCCTGGCGCGACCGCCGGGCGTTCCGCCGGACTACCTGCTGTTCGTCGGCAACCGCGGGCTGTACAAGGACTTCCAGGTCGCGCTCGAGGCCTTCGCCGGGATCAGGAGCCAATTCCCTGACCTGCGCCTCGTGACGGTCGGCGGCAAGCCCTGGGCCGCCGCCGAGACCGCCGAGATCGAGCGGCTCTCGGTCGCCGATGCCGTGCTCCGGATCGACGCCCCGGACGCCGCCCTGCCCGGCCTCTACGCCAACGCCCGGGCGTTCCTGTTCCCCTCGCGCTACGAAGGCTTCGGGCTGCCCACCCTGGAGGCCTTCGCCTCCGGCACGCCCGTGGTCCTCGCCGACTCGTCGTCACATCCCGAGGTCGGCGGCGACGCGGCGCTGTACTTCCCGCCGGGCGACGCGGCTGCGCTCGGCGCCCAGGTGCTGCGGGTGCTTGACGACTCGGCGCTCGCGGCCCGGCTCGTGGCCACGGGTCGGGCCAGGGCCGCCGGATTCACGTGGCGCGCGACCGCGGAGCGGACACGCGACGTCTACCGCGACGTCATCGGTCGCGGCCGGCCCTAGCCCGCGCCGAGCATGGCCTCGAGGAACGCATCAAGGCCCGGGCTCGGCCGCCAGCCGAGCTCGCGCCGCGCGAGCGACGGGTCCGTTCCGATCGTGGCCGGGTCGGCCGGACGAAGGAGTGCCGGATCGACGACCACGACGGCCGCGCCTCCCTCCCGGAACCGAGCGGTCCAGTGGGCCGGATCAGGCGAGGAGCGGTCCCATTCGAGCTGGAAGCCGCCGAGGCTGAAGGCTCGGTCGATCAGCTCCCACACAGCCGTCTGGTTGCCCGTGCCGAGGACGTAGTCGCGGTAGCTCGCGCCCGTGTCGAGATCCGGCGAGCCGCCGAGCACCTCGGCCCGGACGTTGACCTGGCGGCAGACCCTGACCATCCCCTCGACATAGTCAGGGGCGAAGCCCCATTCGCGCCGGACCGACAGGTTGCCGACGCGGAGCGGGCCGAGCGAGCCGACGTCCGGCGGCGTCCCCTCTGGCGACGCGTTGCGGTGCGCTCGGAGGTCGCGGACGTAGCCGGCGACCTTCGAGGTGAGGAACGAAGCGGGCCGACGGGCCGACTCGTGGTTCGAGAGGATCCCGCAGGCGATCCGGAGGTCGAACGCCGCCCGATAGGCCCGGCAGAGCAGGTGGGCCGCCGCCTTTGCCGCCGCGTACGGGCTCTGGGGCCGGAAGGGCGATGCCTCATCGTGGATGGCGGTCTCGCCGGCGTCCGAGCCGAACATGTCCGTCGACGACGCCTGGTAGAACCGGGTCGCCGGACTCTCGGTCCGCACTGCCTCGAGCAGGACGTGAACGGCGTCGGCGTTCGCCCGCCAGGCTCCAGCGGGATCGTCAAAGGAGCGCCGCACGCTGCTCATCCCGGCCAGGTTGTAGATCTCGTCCGGCTGAACGTCGGCGAGGAGTCGCGCGATCCGGATGGTGTCGGTGACGTCGACCTCGTGGACCGTCAGGCGCTCGGCTCCCGGCAGGGCTCGGAGCTCGTCGGCCGCCGTGCCTGCGCGGACCGTCGCGTGGACGCTCGCGCCGTCGCGAAGGAGACGGGCGATGAGGTAGTAGCCGTCCTGGCCGGCGGCGCCGGTGACGATCGCGATCGGCTCGAGCCCGCTCAACCCTGCGGCGCCGTCGAGGCGGAGCGGTGACGCTCATACCACTCGACCGTGGCCCGGAGCCCATCCTCGAACGACGTCTTCGCCTGGAATCCGAACCGCTCGCGGGCGCGGCTCGTGTCCAGCGCCCTGCGCGGCTGGCCGTCGGGCTTCGACGGGTCCCACCGGATCTCGCCCTCGAAGCGCGTGGCGGTCGCGATCAGCCCGACGAGGTCCCGGATCGTGATCTCGTGGCCGACGCCGAGGTTGACCGGCTCCGCGCCGTCGTAGCGCTCGGTCGCCAGGACGATCGCCTCGGCGGCGTCGTCGACGTACAGGAACTCCCGCGACGCCGAGCCCGTGCCCCAGACGTCGATGTGGTCGGCACCGGCGTCCCGGGCGTCGACGCACTTCTTGATGAGGGCCGGGATGACGTGCGACGACTCGGGCTTGAAGTTGTCGCCGGGGCCGTAGAGGTTCACCGGGATGAGGTGGATGACGTCGAAGCCGTACTGCTGGCGGTAGGCCTGGCCCTGGACCAGGAGCATCTTCTTGGCCAGGCCGTACGGCGCGTTCGTCTCCTCCGGATAGCCTGTCCAGAGGTCCTCCTCGCGGAACGGCACCGGCGTGAACTTCGGGTAGGAGCAGACGGTCCCGATCTGGACGAACTTCTCGACGCCGCGAAGGCGCGACTGCTCCATGAGCTCGATGCCCATCGCCGCGTTCTCGTAGAAGAACCGGCCCGGGTTCTCGCGGTTGGCGCCGATGCCGCCGACCACCGCGGCCAGGTGGATGACGACCTCGGGATGCCCGGCGGCGAGCGCCGCCCGGACCCCGTCAGCGGTGCGGAGGTCGTGGTCCGCCGAGCGTGGCACGAAGATCTCTCGGACGCCGGCCGCGCGGAGGCGAGCGACGACGGCGGTGCCGAGGAATCCGGCGCCGCCGGTGACCATGACGCGGCGATCGGCGAAGCTCGGCGTCACGCGGCCCATCTCCATGCGAGGGGCCGGAGTCTAGCCGTCATGCGCCGTTCGAGCGGCCCCTGCCGTAGCCATCGGCCGCCGTCGCCAGCAGCTCGGCCCGGAGGTCGGCCAGCGACGCCGTCGCGCCGGCGCGCAGCCGCGCGGGGATGGCCGGGTCGATCGGTGCCATCTCCCGCGACAGCAGCGACGGCAGGTCCGGTCCGTCGAAGTGGGTGACGAGCTCGGACCGGCCGATGTCGGCCATGAAGCTGCGGGTCTTGTTCGTCGGCATCATCGCGATCGACGGGACGCCGTACATCGTGGCCACGACCACACCGTGGAACTTCATCGAGGCGAGGACCGCGCACTCGCCGATCGCCCGGCTGATCTCGTCGAGGTCATCGGTCGAGACGAGCTCGCTGTCCTCGAGGCCGAGCGACGCAGTCGCGGCGAGGTCGGCCCGACGGGTCTCGCCGGTCGCCAGCACGATCCGCCGGACGCGGTAGCCGAGCTCCGCGGCGCGGTCGCACAGCCGCCGGACGTGGCGCAGGTTGTCGGGCGTGTCCCGCTGGCGGACGGCGACGCCGAAGATCGGCGCGCCCTCGGGCTTCGTCGCCGCCGGCAGGTCGACGGCGCAGACGAGGTCGGGGGCGACCCGCACGGGCGCGCTCGGACGGATATGCTCGGCGATCCATCGAGCGCTCGCCTCGTCCCGGACGCCGATGGAGCGCACGTTCGGGTGGCGGACGAAGCCGCGCAGGATGTCGAGGCCCTCGCGGGTCGGCTCGCGCCAGGTCGGGACCCCGAGGCCGGCCAGGAACACCGGCCGGCGCAGGAATACTCGTCGCCAGTAGCGGGTCCGCGCCCACGACACGATGAGGTCACCGCCGCCGACGACGATCGCGTCGGTGGCCTGGACCCGCCGCCGGAGCGATGGCCGCCGGGCGGCCTCCTCCTCGGACAGGATCATCGGCTCGAGGTCGAACGCCGGCCCGAGATGCTGGCGGAAGGCCGTCCCGAACAGCTCGTCACCGTAGTTGCCCCAACCGTAGAAGCCCACGAGCCCCACGCGCGGGTGGACTGTCGGCAGGCGTCCAGGATCGCGCAGGTACGGGACCGGATCGAGCGCGGCCCGGACGACCGCATCGGCCGTCCGCCGGACCGGGGCGAGAGCGTCGATGACCATCGACCTCATCGTCCCACGCGCGGCCTTTGGTACGCTCGGACCTCCGAATGCTGAGCGGCAAGCGCATCCGCAACCGCGGCGCGGACGTGGTCCGGAGCCTGTCCCACCGCCTGTCGTCGCCGCGCGACGAGGCACTCGTGACCGCGGCAACGGCGGCCTACACGCTGGTCACGGGCACGAAGCCGAAGGCCGGCATCACGCCGTACCGCGAGCCGCGGATCGACCTCGTCGCCTACCGCCGGGCCCAGAACGCGCTCAACCGGGGTGAGACGACGGCGGCCCGAGAGATGATCGACCGCCTCTACGCCGATCAGCCGAAGAGCGTCCGGGTCCTGCGGCTGCGGCGGCAGATGCTGGCTCGGATCGGCGACGTGGCCGGCCAGGCGGCGATGCTCCACGAGATCCACGCCCTCGACGACACGCCCGAGAACCGCGACCTCGAGCGGAACGTCATGGGCCGGCTCGTCGAGATGAGTCCCGGCTGGCTGCCTCGCATCCCCGGCCGGCGGCCGGTCACGCCCGTCGACGACGTCACGGTCCTCCACCTCCTGAAGGAGTCGAGCCCGTACCTGACGACCGGCTTCACGATGCGCAGCCGCTACAACCTGCTGGCGGCCCGCGAGGCCGGGGTCAAGCCGGTCGTCGTGACCGGACTCGGGTTCCCGCGCCACCTCGGCGTCACCGACTTCGCGCGGGTCGAGGACGTCGACGGCATCCCGCATCACCGCCTCGACCTCGGCCCCGACTACGAGCTCGACCGGCCCCTCGATCGGCTCCTCGAGGACACCGCCTGGCTGACGGCCCGGATCGCCGCCGATGTCCGGCCGGCACTGATCCACGCGTCGTCGGGGCACCGCGGCTTCGAGCACGCCATGGTCGGGCTCGCCCTCCGGGCCCATCTCGACCGGCCCCTCGTCTACGAGGTCCGGTCCTTCTTCGAATCGACCTGGTCGGCCGACGACGAGTGAGGCGAGGCGGGCGACCACTACCACCTCCGCTTCGACACCGAGAGCCGGACGATGCAGGCCGCCGACCACGTCGTGACGATCGCCGAGTCGATGCGCGACGAGATCATCGAGCGCGGCGTCGACCCGGCGCGGGTCACCGTCATCCCGAACGGCGTGGACGTCGCGGCCTTCACGCCGGCGGTGCCCGACCCGGCGCTGCAGGCCCGGTACGGGATCGACGGGGCCTTCACGTTCGGGTACGTCAGCAACCTCGACCACCCGCGGGAGAACCAGGAGCTCCTCGTCGACGCGACGAAGGTCCTGCTCGGTCGCGGCCGCCGCGTTCGCTGCCTGATCATCGGCGACGGCCGCCGGCGGGCCGATCTGGAAGCCCACGCCCGCAAGGCGCGTGTCGGCGACGCGGTCGTCTTCACCGGCCGGGTCCCGCACGATGAGGTCGCCGCCCACTACGCCCTGCTCGACGCCTTCGTCGTCCCCCGCCGCGACGAGCGCGCCGCCCGGATGGTCACGCCGCTCAAGCCGTATGAGGCGCTGGCGATGGCTCGCCCGCTCGTCGTCGCCGACCTGCCCGCGCTCCACGAGATCGCGGCGCCGGACGAACGCGGCCTGACGTTCCCGCCGGACGACGCGGCGGGCCTCGCGTCAGCCCTCGAGCGGCTCATGGACGACCCGGCCCTCGGCCGGCGGATCGGCGAGTCCGGTCGCGAATGGGTCGCGCGGGAGCGGACATGGGCGGCCAACGGCCACCTGTTCCGCGAGGTCTACGCCGAGGTCCTCGACCGGTGGGCGAGGCGGCCTGCCGCCTGATGGAGCGTCGACCCCGACCAGCGCGGCCCCTCCGCGGCGACCTGACGACCGATGCGACCGCGACCCTTCGGGCACTCGCCGGTCACGACGAGCCATGGCTGCTGGCGGCCTACCCGAGCTTCGTGACCAACCCCTACCAGGACCTGCTGTACCGCGAGTGCCGGGCCCACGGCCTTGGCCCGGTCCGGGTCCGCCGCGACGAGCAGCTGACGGAGCTGCTCGAGCTCGTCCGCGGCGGCCTCCCGACGATCCTCCACCTCCACTGGCTGCACCTCGTCCTCAAGGGCAGCACTTCGGTCCGAGAGGCGCGCCGCCGGGCCGACACGTTCCTCCGGACGATTGACGCGCACCTGGCCGCCGGCGGCCGGCTCGCCTGGACCGTCCACAACATCCTGCCCCACGAGTCGCAGTTCGACGATGAGGAGGCTCGGCTGTGCGGCGAGGTTGCCGATCGAGCCGACGTCGTCCATGTCATGGCCGAGCGGACCGCGGAGCTCGTCGCGCCGTACTTCACGCTCCCCGCAGAGCGGCTCCTGCACGTGCCGCATATGAGCTACCTCGGGGCGTATGAGGACCGCGTCTCACGCCTCGACGCGCGCCACGAGCTCGGGCTCCTGCCGGACGATCTCGTCTACCTCGTGCTCGGCGCGCTCCGGCCCTACAAGGGGCTGCCGGAGCTCCTCGACGCCTGGACAGCGGTCGACCGCGCCGTGCCCCGCCGGCTGGTCCTCGCCGGCGCGCCCTCGGACGAGCCGGGCATGCCCGAGGTCGTCGAACGAGCAGCCCTCGACCCGCGGATCGTCATCGACGCGCGAAAGATCCCAGCCGAGGAGATGCAGGTGTTCCTGCGAGCGGCGGATGTTGCGGTGCTGCCGTATCGCCGCTCGCTCAACAGCGGCGCGCTGCTGCTGGCACTCACGTTCGGGT
>JBKPRF010000227.1:0-3913 GCA_046734475.1 Chloroflexota bacterium | reverse complement strand
GGGCCGGCCCTCCGTCGATGCGGCCCTCGCGGCGCTCGACCGATCGATCGGCTTCGCCGGCACGGCCTACGGCGTCGATGCCTCGGGTCGGGTCTTCGTCACCGTCGACAGCAGCGTCTCCGGCGCGCGCCTGGCGGCCGTCCGGAACGCGGTCGCGGCGCTTGGCTCGATTGCGACCCTCACCACCGTGGCCGGGACCTTCCACCTCGACATCACCGGTGGCGATGCGATCTATGGCTCGAAGTACCGCTGCTCCCTGGGCTTCAACGTCACGAAGGGCTCGGCCCACTACTTCCTGACGGCCGGCCATTGCGGGAAGGCCGAGCCCAAGTGGTGGACATCGGCGACCCACACGACGTTCCTCGGCAACACGACCGGGGCGACGTTCCCGGGCAAGGACTACGCGATCGTCCAGTACGCCTCGACGTACACGAGCTACCCGTCGTCGGTTGGCAGCCAGACCATCACCCATGCCGCCAACGCGTTCGTCGGTGAGACCGTGACCCGGCGCGGCAGCACGACCGGGATCCATTCCGGACAGGTGACGGCCCTCAACGTCACGGTCCACTACGCCGGCGGCGGCACCGTCCGCGGCCTCATCCAGACCACGGTCTGCGCCGAGCCCGGCGACAGCGGCGGACCGCTCTACGACGGGACCGCGGCCCTCGGCCTGACCTCGGGTGGCAGCGGCGACTGCAAGAAGGGCGGCACCACGTTCTTCCAGCCGGTTGGCGCGGCCCTCAGCGCCTACGGGGTCACGATCCCGTAGGGACGCTTCGCCTCTCGCGCTCTCGACCCGCCGGGCCCACGGTCCGGCGGGTCGCTGATTCACCGGCCGGTCGATCGGACCCAGGTCTCGCGATCGTGCCCGAACCAGACCCGGACGGGATCGATGGACTTGAGCCTCTCCACCGAGCGGTCATACGCCGGCTGGTCGCGAGCCGACGTGCGGCCCTCGCGCGCGCCCGCGCGCCCGGTCCACTCTTCGACGCTGTAGAGCGCCTGACCCGCGAGGATCGTCGGGCCCTCGTCCGTTTCGACGAGCATCGACTGATGGCCCGGCGAGTGGCCGGGCGTCGCGAGAACCCGCACGCCGGGCAGCAGCTCGTGATCGCCTTCGATCTCGCGGTACTCGATCCCAGGGCCGTCGATCCAGCGGGCGATGGTGTACTCGGCGGTCCGGGCCATGGCTCGTTCGGCAGGCTGGACGTAGATCGGCCGGCGTGGGAAGGCGACGTTCTGGCCGGCGTGGTCGGCGTGGAGGTGGCAGTTGACGACGATGTCGATGTCGCCGATCCCCAGACGTTCCGTCGCGAGGACCTCGGCGATCGGCCGCGGGCGCGGGTGGTAGCGCTCGTCGAGCTCCGACTCGCCGAGGCCCAGTCCGGTGTCGAGCAGGACGATCCCGTCGGGGTGGCGGATGAGGTACGCAACGACGACGCCCGTCTCGCCGGGCCACGGTTCGTCGGGCGGGAACGTGAACTCGCCGACGTCGAGCCGCGTGATGGTTGGCCGCGCGCGCGTCAGGCTCTCGCTCCGTTCAGCCGGGCGCCCGAGGGTCGGGGCTCGAGCAGTCGGTGGCGGAGAGGGCGGGATTCGAACCCGCGACGCGTTGCCGCGAACCGCATTTCCAGTGCGGCGCCATAGTCCACTAGGCGACCTCTCCGGGCTGCGAATAGTAGGAGCGGCGGCAGGAGCTGGAGCTGGAGGGTAGTCGGCGTCGCCACGGGTCGAGGGCTTCAGGGACGTGGCGAGCGCAAGGCGGCGGGCGCGCCCCGGCGCGAGCGGGCTCAACCGCCCGTGAGCGACGGAGCGGAGCCGCCAACGCCGCGATCGGCCGTCCATGAGGCCCGAGGTGGCGGAGAGGGTGGGATTCGAACCCACGGTGCTTTCGCACACCGCTTTTCGAGAGCGGCACCATCAACCACTCGGACACCTCTCCGCGCGAGAGGATACCGGCTCAGGCCGGAGTGGCGGCGTACAGCTCCTCGACCTCGTCGCGGCGGATGCCGCTGACGACCTTCAGCCGCCGGCCGAGCGCCGGGTGATCGGCCAGCTGGACGCAGGTGCCCGCGGCGCCTTCGACCTTGTTCGGCATCGCGTAGACGAGCTCGTCGACATCCGACGCCAGGAGCGCCCCGACGCACATCGGGCAGGGCTCGATGGTGGTGAAGATCGTGACGTCGCGGAGTCGCTCGCTACCGACCCGGCGGGCCGCCTCGCGGAGGGCGACGACGACCGCGTGGGCCGTCGGATCGTCGGTCTCGGCCACACGATCGTGGCCACGGGCGACCATCGCCTCGTCGAGGACGGCGACCGCGGCGTGCGGCCGCTCGCCGCGGCTGAGGGCCGCGCGGGCCTCCTCGAGCGCCTCGCCCATGTAGAGCTCGTAGTTCACGCGGCGATCATACGCGCCGCTCCTCGGCCTCCGACCGCGGGGTGGCTACCATCGCCGCCGTGGCGCGACCCAGGCGGATCGGGGTTCTGACCGGCGGCGGGGACGTCCCGGGCCTGAACTCCGTGATCAAGAGCGTGACCTACCGGTCGACGGAGCTCGACCTCGAGGTCTACGGCATCCGGCGCGGCTGGGAGGGCCTCACCCACGTCCAGCCCGGCGGCGAGCTCGATCCCGACTACATCCGGCCGCTCGACCGGCGCTCGACGCGGACGATCGATCGAACGGGCGGCACCGTCCTCCACACGTCCCGAACGAACCCGGCACGGATGCCGGAGTCGGCACTCCCGCCGTGGCTCGGGCCTGCCGACCGCGAGCGCTACCGGACCGGCGACGGAACGTTCGACCTGACCGACCTCGTGCTGGAGCACATCGACGCGCTCGGGATCGATGCTCTGCTGCCGATCGGCGGCGACGACACGCTCTCGTTCGCGCGCATCCTGTGCGATCGCGGGATCCCGCTCGTGGCCATTCCCAAGACCATGGACAACGACGTGCCCGGGACCGAGTACTGCATCGGCTTCTCGTCGGCGATGACCAGGGCGAAGGAGCTGATCGACCGCCAGCGGACGACGCTCGGCAGTCACGAGCGGATCGGGATCTTCCGGATCTTCGGCCGGGACGCGGGCTTCTCGGCGCTCTTCGCCGCCTACGTCACATCGGCCCGCTGCGTGATCCCCGAGGCGCCATACGACCTCGACCACCTCGCCGGGATCCTGGCCGAGGACCACCGCCTCAGCCCGAGCCACTACGCGATCCTCGTCGCCGCCGAGGGCGCGGTCTGGGCCGGCGGCGTCCTGCCGGAGCAGGGCACGCCCGACGCGTTCGGCCATCGCCACAAGGCCGACGTCGGCGAGGTCCTCGCCGCCGAGATGAGCGCCAGGACCGGGATCGAGACCCTCGCCATCGAGCTCACGTACGACCTCCGCAGCGGCCAGCCCGACGCGCTCGACCAGATCGTCGCCTCGACCTTCGCGAACGTCGCGATGGATCTCGTCGCCGATGGCCGGTTCGGGCACATGGTCGGGATCCGTGATGGCAAATACGCGTACACCGCGCTGCCTGAGCGCGGCGAGCAGGCTCGCCGGGTGGACGTCGACCGGATGTACAACGCCGAGCGATTCCGGCCGCGGTACGACGGCCGCCTCGGATCGCCGCTGCTGCTCGTCGGGCTCGGCAGCCCGGTGGGCGTCGCCTAGGCGCGCCGGACAGCAAGACGGCGCGAGCGCCGGAGCGCTCGCGCCGTTTCCGATCCCCGTCGGAGGCGGGGGCGTGGGTCAGCGGTTGAACTGGAACGTCGAGATGACCTGCATCGCGTCCGGCAGGAGCGCGTCGTAGTCGGCCTTGGTCGGCGCTTCGATGTCGACGAGGAGGGTGCGGCCGTCCCCGAGATCGAGCAGGAAGTACCGAACGTGGGTCGCGTGGCCGATGCCCCAGTCGAACCCGTCGGTATCGACC
>JBKPRF010000226.1:0-2897 GCA_046734475.1 Chloroflexota bacterium | reverse complement strand
GGCCTGCTTGTGGACGTGGGACGCGTAGGCCGTGCCGGGTGCGAGGCCCTCGACGTGGAGCGACACGAACGTCCTGCCGTCGGCCGTGCGCACCATCTGAGCTCGTCCCGCGAGCTCGAGGCCGGCCCCGGCGGCAAACGCCCGCAGCTCCCCTCGGGTCACCGTCGCGGCATCGGCCAGGGCCAGGCCTGGGGCGACAGCGGCGACGAATGTCAGCGCCGCCAAGGTGGCGATCGCACGCCGAGTGCGCATGGCTCCCTCCTATATCGCTATGCGGTATATCGATCTCCGTTATATACCGCGAGACGATATAGGCTGTCAAGCCATGGCAGGGACCGCTGCCGGTCGCCGGGATTCCACGACGCGGAACCGGCCGGCCACGAAGGCCGCATCCGTCAGGCAGGCATTCGCGGCCGGATTGGCGCCGGTCGCGTGGAAGTCCGAGAAGGCGGCGGACTGGTTGACCCAGATGTTGCCGGTGAGGTTGGCGGCGATGTTGACGCCCGCCTCGGCGGCGGCGTCGTCGGCGCGTCGCAGGACCTCCTCCGAGGTCGAGTAGACCGCGGCCGTGATCGCCCCCCGCGCCGCCGCGGTGCGGCGGAAGATCTCGAGGCTCTGATCCGTGGATTCCGTCGTCACGACGAACGAGATCGGGCCGAAGCGCTCCTCGCCGTAGGCCGCCCCATCGGCGGCGTCGACCCCGAGGAGCAGCGGCGTTCGGACGCGGGCGTCGGCGAACTGCGGGTGGCTGATCGTCCGCGACTCCAGGATGGTGCGGCCGAGCGCGGGGGCACGGTCGAGCCGCTCCAGCACGTCGTCGCTGACGATCGCCCCGAGGACCTCCACCGCCCGGGCCGGGTCGGTCGTGAGCCGCTCGATGGCGGCGACGATCGCGGCCTCGACGTCGGCCGCGGCGACTGGCCGGCCGGCGACGCTGATCCCGTCGCGGGGGAGGAGCAGGTTCTGGGGCGCCGTGCACATCTGGCCGCTGTACAGGGCCAGCGAGAACGCGATGTTGTCGGCCATCGCCTCGAGGTCGTCGGTCGAGTCGATGACGATGCTGTTGACGCCCGACTTCTCGGCGTAGACCTGCGCCTGGCGGGCGTTGTCCTCGAGCCAGCGGCCGAACGCCGACGAGCCCGTGAAGTCGATGAGCTTCACCTCGGGCCGGGTCGCGAGGTCCGTGGCGAGGCGCTCGCCGGGGCGCTCGGCGGCGAGGGTCACGACGTTCGGGTCGAAGCCGGCCTCGGCCAGGACCTCACGGGCCACCGCGACGGTCAGGGCCAGCGGCAGGACGGCCCGCCGATGGGGCTTGACGATCGCCGGGTTGCCGGTCGCGAGGCTGGCGAAGAGGCCCGGATAGCCGTTCCAGTTCGGGAAGGTGTTGCACCCGACGAGGAGGGCGAGCCCGCGCGGCACGACCCGGAAGGTCTTGTCCAGGCGGAGCGGCTCGCGCTTGCCCTGCGGCTTCTCCCAGTAGGCATGGCCGGCATGGCGGCTCATCTCGGCGTGGGCGTAGGCGACGCCCTCGAGCCCGCGGTCCTGGGCATGCGGCCCGCCCGCCTGGAAGGCCATCACGAACGGCTGCCCGGTCGTGTGTATCGTGGCGAAGCCGATCTCGAAGCTGCGGCGGTTCAGCCTCGCCAGGACCTCGAGCAGCACGGCCGCGCGGCTGTCGGCGCCGGCGTCGCGCCACGCGGGCAGGGCCGCCTCGGCGGCCGCGACCAGGCCATCGAGGTCCGAGATCGGGTACGTGATGCCGAGGTCGAAGCCGTATGGCGAGCGCTCCTCGCCGGCCCAGTCGACCGTCGCCGGCTGCTCGAGCGCGAATGGCCGGCCGAGGCGCGCCTCGAACGCCGCTCGTCCGTCGGCGCTGGCCGTCTCGCCGTAGATCGAGCCGCTCGGGACCTCCGGATATGGCGACCAGTAGCCTCGCTCGCGGGTGGCCTCGACCGCGCGCGCCAGCGTCGCGGCATGCTCCTCGAACATCGGCTCAGTATGATCGGAGGCCCCGCAGAGGTAGCGATGCCGATCCTGAGCCCGACTGTCACGCACATGGTCATCGGCGGCGACACGGCTGACGCCGCGGACGGCCAGACCTTTGACGTGGTGAACCCCGCGAACGGCGACGTCATCGCCACCGCGCCGCTGGGCGGCAAGGCCGACGTCGACCGCGCCGTCGACGCAGCGCGGAAGGCGTTCGAAGAGCCGAAGGGCTGGTCCAGCTGGTCCGCCGCCAAGCGCGGCCGCGCGCTGTCGAAGCTCGCCGACCTGATCCGCGAGCACAGCGAGGAGCTCGCCCAGCTCGAGAGCCGCAACACCGGCAAGCCGATCACGAGCGCCCGCGGCGAGATCGTCGGCGCGAGCCTCGTCTTCGAGTACTACGCCGGCGCGGCGAACAAGATCTTCGGCCAGACGATCCCGGTGTCCAAGCCGGGCATCGACATGACGCTCCGCGAGCCGATCGGCGTCTGCGGCCTCATCGTGCCGTGGAACTTCCCGCTGCTCATGGCCTCGTGGAAGCTCGGCCCGGCGCTGGCCGCCGGGAACACCGTGATTCTCAAGCCGGCGAGCCTGTCGCCGATGACCGCGCTCCGTGTCGGCCAGCTGGCGCTCGAGGCGGGCCTGCCGCCGGGCGTCATGAACGTCGTCACGGGACCCGGCGGCACCGCCGGCGCGGCGATCGCCGGCCATCCCGGCATCGGCAAGGTCGCGTTCACCGGCGAGACGACGACGGGCCAGGAGATCATGCGGCTGGCTTCGAACAACGTGAAGAAGATCAGTCTCGAGCTCGGCGGCAAGAGCCCGAACGTGGTCTATGCCGACGCCGACATCGAGCGCTTCGCCGCCGAGAGCCCCTACTCCGTGTTCGACAACTGCGGCCAGGACTGCTGCGC
>JBKPRF010000225.1:0-3507 GCA_046734475.1 Chloroflexota bacterium | reverse complement strand
CGCTATCTCCACGTCGACGAGTACCAGGACACGAACCGTCCCCAATACCTGTGGGTCAAGGCCCTCGCGACCCGCAACCGCAACCTCGCGGTCGTCGGCGACGACGACCAGTCCATCTACGGCTGGCGCGGGGCCGACATCCGCAACATCCTCGAGTTCGAGCGCGACTGGCCCGACGCGACCGTCGTCAAGCTCGAGCAGAACTACCGCTCGACCCAGCTCATCCTCGACGCCGCCCACGCCGTCGTCTCGAAGAACCAGGCTCGGACCGACAAGAAGCTCTGGACCAGCCAGGCCGGCGGCCGGCAGATCGAGCGGTTCGAGGCCTACAACGAGGAAGAGGAGGCCGAGTGGATCGCGCGGCGGGTCGAGGAGCTCGCCGGCTCACGGGGCTCGGCCCTCACCCGCCGGGCCGACGACGGCGACGGCCCGAACCGGTTCAGCCTCCGCGACATCGCGGTGCTGTACCGGACCAACGCCCAGTCCCGGGCGATCGAGGAGTCGTGTCTCCGGTACGGGATCCGCTACCAGGTCGTCGGCGGGACCCGGTTCTACGCCCGGCGCGAGGTCAAGGATGCGCTGGCCTACCTCCGGATCCTCCGATCGGACACCGACGCGGTCAGCTTCGAGCGCGTCATCAACGTCCCGTCGCGGTCGATCGGCGACAAGACGATCGGCGTCGTCCGGTCGATCGTGGCCCGCGACGGCATCTCGTTCTGGCAGGCGCTCGAGCGGACCGCCGAAGGCGAGGTCGTCGAGCTCGCCGGCCGGGCGAAGGCCGCGATCGGCGACTTCGTGGCCCTCGTCCGCCGCTTGCGCACGCGGGTCGGCGTGCTGCCGCTGCCGGAGCTGCTCGACGAGGTCCTCGAGCGTTCCGGCTACCGGGCGATGCTGGCCGACGGCACCGAGGAAGGCGAGGAGCGCTGGGCGAATCTCCTCGAGCTGCGGGAGGTCACGACGCGCTACGACGACCTGTCGGCGGAGGACGCGCTCGACCGGCTCCTCGAGGAGACCGCCCTCGTCGCCGACCAGGACAGCTACGAATCCGACGCCGACAAGCTGTCGCTCATCACCTTGCATGCCGCGAAGGGCCTTGAGTTCGAGGGCGTGTTCATCTCCGGGCTGGAGGAGGGTCTGTTCCCCACGAGCCGGGCGATCGAGGCCGAGACGGGCTTCAACCCCGACCCGCGCGGGATGGAGGAGGAGCGCCGCCTCGCGTACGTCGGCATGACCCGGGCGAAGCAGCGGCTCTACCTCTCCCATGCCTGGCAGCGGGCCACCAGGCGGACCGGCAGCTGGATGGCCGAGCCGTCGCGGTTCCTGCTCGAGATCCCGCCCGCGCTCATGAGCGGACCGCGGCTCGGGGCCCTCGCAGCCGACGGCGAGGCCGACGCGCCGGACGACCTGAACCTCATCTTCGGCCGCGGCGCGACGCGTTTCGGTCGCGCGATCCGGCCGGGCGGCGGGGCGTTTCGCGAGGGGAGCGGCCGGCCCGGCGGCCCGCGGCCGGGTGAATCGTTCCGTCCGTCACGCGATCTCGCCGCGCGACGCGAGGCGTTCGCCGACGGCGCGCGATCCGGCACGTTCGGCGAGCGGTTCCGCGAGGCCGACGTCGATGCGGTCGACGAGACTGGACAATCCGACGCGGCCTTCTCGCGCAACATCGCTCCCCGAGCGGCGCCGCGGCCGGCGCGGCCGGTCATTCCGGGCGAGCGCCGTTACCGCGACGGCGACCGGGTCCGCCACGACCGCTGGGGCGACGGCATCGTCGTGACCTCGAAGCTGACCCGCAGCGACGAGGAGGTCACGGTAGCCTTCCGCGACCCGCAGGTCGGCCGCAAGACCGTGCTCGCCTCGCTGGCGGGCCTGGAGCTGACGTGACGGCCCTCGAGCCGGCGCTTGAGCTCGAGCGGATCGTCAGCCTCCCGGACTTCGAGGCGATCGCCCGCGAACGCATGGAGCCTGCGGCGTTCGATTACGTCGCGGGCGGCGCCTGGGACGAGCTGACGCTGCACGAGGCGCCCCAGGCCTGGCAGCTCCGCCGGTTCGTCCCGCGCGTGCTCCGGGGCATCAGCGGCGTCGACCTGCGCACCACCTTCCTCGGCCAGGCCTCGGCGCTGCCGGTCGCGATCGCCCCGATGGCCGCCCAGCTCCTCGGTCATCCCGAGGGCGAGGCGGAGATGGCCCGCGGCGCGGCGGCAGCAGGCATCCCGATGTGCCTGTCGACGTCGGCCTCGATGCCGCTGGAGGACGTGGCGGCAGTCGCGCCCGACAGTCCGCGCTTCTTCCAGCTCTACCTCGTCGGCGACCTCGGCTACACGCGCGAGCTCGTCCAGCGGGCCGAGGCAGCGGGCTTCCGCGGGATCCTCCTGACCGTCGACCTGCCGGTCCTCGGCTATCGAGATCGCGACCGCCGGAGCGGCTTCGCGCTGCCCCGGATGCCGATGGTCGATGGCGCCACCGCCGCCGAGGACCGGGACCGCTATGGCGGCCTCGACCGCCAACGCGAGATCGGCCTCGACTGGTCGACCGTCGAGCAGGTCCGGAGCTGGACGAAGCTTCCGGTCGTCCTCAAGGGCATCCTGTCCCCCGAGGACGCGAAGCTCGCCGTCGAGGCGGGCGCCGACGGAATCGACGTCTCGACGCACGGTGCGCGCCAGCTCGACCGGGTCATCGCCACCGCGGACGCCCTCGGTCCGATCGTGGACGTCGTCGCCGGGCGCTGCCAGGTCTGGGTCGACGGCGGCCTCAGACGGGGCCTCGACGTCGCGGTCGCTCTCGCCCTCGGTGCCGACGCCGTCCTCATCGGTCGGCCCTTCTACTGGGCCCTCGCGACGGCCGGCGCCGCGGGCGTCGAACGAGCGGCCGCGATCCTTCGCGAGGAGCTCGAGATCGCCCTCACGCTCCTCGGCGTCGCCTCGCCGGCCGAGCTCGACCGGTCGCTGCTCGCGGGGTTGCCACAGGACTAGCGGGGCCATCGGCCCGTATGCTCGGGACCGTGACCGAGACGCTGCCCGTCGACGCCTCGCTCGTCAGCGCCGCCGCGGATCTCGAGCCCGAGGCCGCCGAGCGACGGCACGCCGAGGTGGCGGCGCAGATCGATGAGGCCAACCGGCGTTACTACGTCGACGACGCTCCGACCATCAGCGATGCCGAGTACGACCAGCTCATGCGCGAGCTCGTCGCGATCGAGACCGCCTTTCCGGCGCTGATCACCCCGGAGTCGCCGACGCAGCGCGTCGGGGTCGCGCCGGGTGGCACGTTCGACGAGGTCCGTCACCGCCGGCCGATGCTGTCACTGTCGAACGCCTTCAGCCACGACGAGCTGCGGGCGTTCGACGCCCGGGTCCGGCGCGGGCTCGGGCTGGCCGCGGCGCCGGAGGCAGCGGCGGATCTCACCTACGTGGCCGAGCTCAAGATCGACGGCCTCGCGATCACGCTGCGATACGAGCGTGGCCGTTTCGTCCAGGGCGCCACACGGGGTGACGGCGCGACCGGCGAGGACGT
>JBKPRF010000224.1:0-5139 GCA_046734475.1 Chloroflexota bacterium | reverse complement strand
GGGATTGTAGGAGGGCCTCAAGGCCCCCGACCGTCAGGCGGACGCCGATTCGGCCCGCTCGCGATCGAAGGCCTTGCCGCGCTCGCGCTCCCGCTCGTGCTTGGGGAGGAGGCGCTTCCGGAGCCGGATCGCGGCCGGCGTCACCTCGACGAGCTCGTCCTCAGCCACGAACTCGAGGGCCGTCTCGAGCGTCAGCGGCCGGGGCGGCGTGAGCCGGAGCGCCTCGTCGTGGGCGTGGGTCCGGATGTTCGTGAGCTTCTTCTCCTTGGTCGCGTTGACGTCCATGTCGCCGGGTCGCGAGTTCTCGCCGACGATCATCCCTTCGTAGACCTCGACGCCCGAGCCGATGAACAGCTCGGCCCGCTCCTGCAGGTTGAACAGCCCGTACGCGTTGGAGGTGCCCGAACGGTCCGCCACGAGGACGCCCGCCGTCCGATGCGTGACCTCGCCAGCCCACGGCCCGTAGCCCTCGCCGATCTGGTGCAGGAGGGCCGTGCCGCGGGTCTCGGTGAGCAGCTGGCCGCGATAGCCGATGAGCCCCCGGACGGGCAGGACGTACTCCATCCGGACCCGGCCGTCCGTGTCCGTCGTCATCTGCTCGAGGCGGCCCTTCCGCCCGGCGAGCGCACCCTGGACCCCGCCGATGAACTCCGGCGGGATGTCGACCGTGATCCGTTCGTACGGCTCCTGGACCCCGTCGGACGTCTCGCGGAGGATGACCTCGGGCCGTGAGGCCGTCAGCTCGTAGCCCTCGCGCCGCATCTGCTCGATGAGGACCGCGAGCTGGAGCTCGCCCCGGCCACGGACCTCGAACGTGTCGGCGGCCGCCGTCGGGTGGACCTCGATCGAGACGTTGCCGAGGACCTCGCGCTCGAGGCGCGCCCTGAGCTGGCGCGAGGTGAGGTAGCGGCCGTCGCGTCCGGCCAGTGGCGAGGTGTTCACGCCGAACGTCATCCGCAGCGTCGGAGCGTCGACGTCGAGGCGGGGCAAGGGCCGGGGATCGCCGGGATCAGTGAGCGTGTCGCCGATCGTCACGTCGGGCAGCCCCGCGACCGAGACGATGTCGCCCGCGGCGGCCTCCGGGATATCGATCCGGTCGATGCCCCGCGCGGTCTGGAGGGCGGTGACGGTCCCGGTGAGGGTCACCACGCGACCCGGCTCGATCGACCCGGCCGTGTCGTCGGCCTCCTCCCGGACGACCGCGATGCGCTGGCCCAGGCGGATCTCGCCGTTGGTCAGCCGGCCGACCGCCATCCGGCCGACGTAGTCGTTGGCGGCGAGATTCGTGACGAGCAGCTGCAGCGGATGGCCCGGCTCGAAGCGCGGCGGCGGCGTGACCCGGACCAGGACGTCGAAGAGCGGCCGGAGATCGGTGCCCGGCGAGGCGAGGTCGAGCGTGGCCGTGCCGGCCTTCGCGTTCGTGTAGACGACCGGGAAGTCGATCTGGTCGGCGTCCGCGCCGAGATCGATGAACAGCTCGTAGATCGCGTCGAGGACCTCGGCCGGACGGGCGTCGCCACGATCGATCTTGTTGACGGCGACCACGACCGGGAGCCGCCGGGCCATCGCCTTCTGGAGGACGTAGCGGGTCTGGGGCAGCGGGCCCTCGGCCGCGTCGACCAGGAGCAGGATCGAGTCGACCATCAGGAGCGACCGCTCGACCTCGCCGCCGAAGTCGGCATGGCCCGGCGTGTCGACGATGTTCAGGCGGAGGCCGTCGTAGTCGACCGTCGTCTGCTTCGCCAGGATCGTGATGCCCTTCTCGCGCTCGAGGTCGCCGGAGTCGAGAACGCGGTCGACGACCTGCTCGTTCGACCGGAAGGTGCCGGTCTGGCGGAGCATCGCGTCGACCAGCGTGGTCTTGCCGTGATCGACATGGGCGACGATGGCGAGGTTGCGCAGGTCGTCCCGCGCGACGGATGGGCTCATGGGCCGCGGGATTGTCGCACTTGTCGCCCGCCGATCCTCCGCGGCCGCTCCACCGCCACGCCTGCCGCGCGACCCTGCTGAGTACTCGCAGTGCTGAACGGAGGCACGTCACTCCTCGCTCCGGTCCTCCCATGCGTGTGGGTGATCAACCGCCAGATTCGATAACCCGGCGGACTCAGATGTGGGCGGCTGCGCGAAAACCCCCGGTGTTCAGCACGTCGAGTAATCAGCGGTCGATCCGCAGTGCACCCGACCCGGTCAGCATCCGAGCATGCCCGCAGTCGAGCGCAGGATGGCCGCGGCGGTGCGGCGCTCGCACCAGCTCCTTGTCGATCTCGGTCGCGAGCTCCGCGCCGCGCGAGTGACCCATGGCCTGAGCCAGCGCGTCGTAGCCGTCGCCACCGGGATCTCGCAGGCGCAACTCTCGCGGATCGAGCGGGGCTCGTACGACAGCGTGACGGCCGAGACACTCACGCGTGTCGGGGCCGCGCTCGGACTCGACCTCTCGATCCGATGGTTCCCCAGCGGCGACCCCATCCGCGACAACGCGCATGCCGCGCTCCTGGAGCGATTCCGACGGGCCGTCGGCGAGACGTGGACGTGGGCGGCCGAGGTGCCGCTGCCGATACCGGGTGACCGCCGGGCCTGGGATCGGACGCTACGACGGAGCGGACGGGTGATCGGCGTCGAGGCCGAGACGCGGCCGACCGACCTGCAGGAGCTGCAACGCCGGCTGCAGCTGAAGAAGCGCGACGGACAGGTCGACCGACTGATCCTGGTCCTGGCGGATACGGAATGGTGTCGCCGGGTCACGCGATTGAACGACCTCGAATCGACATTCCCTGTCCCGAACCGAGTCGCGCT
The DNA here is from genome assembly GCA_046734475.1 of Chloroflexota bacterium. Classification (GTDB taxonomy): domain Bacteria; phylum Chloroflexota; class Limnocylindria; order Limnocylindrales; family CSP1-4; genus UBA5189. The sequence continues at coordinate 2,346 of JBKPRF010000224.1, read as the reverse complement.
TCGGGCGCTCGCGGACGGCCGCGATCCCGGCGGCGACGCGGTGATCCTGATTTGAGGTTGGTCCGATAGGATCGGGGCGTGACCGTCGCCGCCGTCGTGCTTGCCGCGACGCCCGCCTCCGCACTCGCCGACGCCGACGGGATCTCGCGTGTCCGGCGGATCGTCGACAGCGCCTGGTCGGGCGGCGCCGTGCCGATCGTCGTCGTCTCGTTCGATCCGGATGGCGCGGTCGCCGCTGCCCTCACCGGCTCGGAGGCGACGCTGGCCGAGCCCGTGCCACTCCCCGATGGAACCCCGGTGCGCCAGATCAGGCGCGGCATCGAGGTCGCCGGTGCCGCGGTCCGTGGCGTGGACGCGGCCCTGATCTGGCCGGCCGGCCTGGCGTGGGTCGGTCCCGAGACGATCACCTCGATGATCGAGGCCCACGGGCTCGATCCGGCGACACTCCTTCGGCCGGCCTTCGAGGGCGAGGCCGGCTGGCCGATCCTCCTGCCGACCGAGCATGCGGCCGCACTGGCCGACGTCGACCCGGGGGCGATGCCCGAGGCGATCGTCGAGGCCATCATCGGGGGTGGCGTGCCGGCGCGGGAGCTTGGCCTCGGCGATCCCGGGACGACCCACGACGGGTCGACGCCCCGCGATCAGCTGCCGGCGTACGTCGGCCCGCTCGACCCGGTCGCGCCGCACACCCACGAGTGGGGTGCCGCGCTCGCCGACGAGCCCGAGGAGATGCCGCTCGAGGGGCCGGCCCTCGCGCCGTACGGCCAGGCCGAGGACGACTAGCGACCCGAGGACGAGCAGCGACGCCCGGACAACCGGCGACCGGGGGGCAACCGGCGACGCGAGCTCGAGGCTCGGTGCCGGGCGTCAGCTCGCGGCGGCTCGCACCCGGTCGCGGAGGCGACCGACCGGCACCGTCGCCAGGGCGATCCCGCCGATCACGAGGATCACGCCGAGGAGCTGGGCCACCGACGGGATCTCGTGGGTCGGGAGCACGGCAGCGAGAGCGACCGTGGCCACCGGCTGGGCCATGAGGATCACCGACACGAGCGAGGCCGGCAGGCGCGGCAGCGAGATCGAGATGACCAGGTAGCCGATCGACTGCGAGGTGATCCCGACGAGGATCAGCCAGGCGTGGCTCGGGAAGTGCGGGATCGGGTCGAGCTCGCCGCTGAACGCGCCGAACAGGATCGCGCAGGCCATCGTCGACGCGGTCGAGATCGCCACGGGGCCGGCCGGGCGGCGCAGGTCGCGGCCGCCGCGCCGGATCACAAGGAGGTAGCCCGAATAGGCGAAGGCCGTGAACGTGCCGAGGGCGACGCCGAGCGGCGGGTTCGCGCCGTACGCGCCGGTGCCGACCACGCCGGAGATCAGAATCGCGCCCCCGAGCACGACCGGCAGCGCCGCGATGACGGCGTTCGGCGGCCGCTCCCGGTAGACCGCCCAGGCAACGAGCGGGACGACGAGCACCTGGAGATTGCCGAGCACCGTCGCGAGGCCCGCGCCAACCTGGTCGACCGCGTGATGCCATGACAGGAGATCCGCGGCGAAGAACGCGCCGGCGACGATCGACAGCCGGACGACGCCTCCCGGCAGCGCGCCGTAGCGGCGGCGCTCGAGCCAGGCCACGGCGGCGAGAATCGGCAATCCGTAGAGGCACCGGAAGACCGTCGCAGTCGCCGGCGTCACCTCGGCGAAGCGGTAGAAGATTCCCGAGAACGCGATGCACAGCGCGCCGATGAGCGCCGCCAGCCGCGGCCGCCGCGCGATGGGCTCGAGGATGCCGAGCCCGCTCCCCGCGCCGGAATCGCTCAGGCCGCGCCCCCGGGCACGGGCTTCGCCCAGCGGTCGCGCGTCGACGTCCGGACGAAGCCCTCGCTCTCGTACAGGCCGAGGGCGTGCTCGTTGCGATGGTTGACCGAGAGCGTCACGTCCCGGACGCCGAGCGAGCGCAGCCGTGCCACGCCGGCCCGCAGGAGCTGCCGTCCGAGGCCCTGGCCCTGCCGGTCCGGCCGGACGCCGACGGTCCAGATCTCGGCGTGCGGCCCGACGACCCCGTCCTCGCGCTCCGGTGAGGTCGCGCTGAAGCCGACGAGCTCGCCGCTCTCGACGTCCTCGACGAGGATCGTGTCGCCGTCCTCGAAGGCCGGGTCGGGCGGGACGTCGAGGTCCGACTCGGGGATCTGGAGCGGCGTGGCGTGGTCCGCGAAGGCCTCGTTGAAGAGCCGGATGAAGGCCAGCCCATCGCGGTCGCGAACGAACGGTCGGACGGCGATCCCGTCCGGCCATGTCGCCGGTGCGACCTGCCGATCCGAGGGCAGGGCCATGTCCCAGAGCGTCGAGTGG
>JBKPRF010000223.1:0-1975 GCA_046734475.1 Chloroflexota bacterium | reverse complement strand
GACACGGAGCTGACGGTCGAGGACAACCTCGTCATCTACGGCCGCTACTTCGGGATGCGCCGGAGCGAGGCCCGCCGCCGGGCTGCGGAGCTGCTCGAGTTCGTGCAGCTCTCGGATCGCGCCGACAGCCAGGTCGAGCCGTTGTCCGGCGGGATGAAGCGCCGGCTGTCGATCGCCCGTTCGCTCATCAACCAGCCCGACCTGATGCTCCTCGATGAGCCGACGACCGGCCTCGACCCGCAGGCCCGCCATCTCGTCTGGGATCGCCTGTACCGCCTCAAGCAACGCGGCACGACGCTCGTCCTCACGACCCATTACATGGACGAGGCCGAGCAGCTGTGCGATCGGCTCGTCGTCATGGACAAGGCCAAGATCGTGGCCGAGGGCTCGCCCCGCGAGCTCATCGAGCGCTATTCGACCAAGGAGGTCACGGAGCTGCGCTTCGCGCCCGACGTCCAGGACAACCTCGACCACCAGCTCGACGGCCTGGCCGAGCGCGTCGAAAAGCTGCCCGATCGGGTCCTCCTCTACACGGACGATGGCGAGGCGACCGTGAGCGCGGCCCACGAGCGCGGCCTGCGGCCCGAGACGGTCCTCGTCCGGCGCTCGACGCTCGAAGATGTGTTCCTGCGCCTGACCGGCCGGAGCCTCATCGAATGACGGCGAGCGTCGCCCAGCCCGGCGCCGCGCCGCCGGCGACCCGGCCGCCCAGATTGCTCGAGGGCTTCGCGGCCCGTGTCGCCCATGCCTACGAGCATCAGTTCCTGCTCTACCGCCGGACGTGGCGAGGGTCGCTCTTCAACTCGTTCCTGTCGCCGGTGCTGTTCCTGCTCGCGATGGGCGTCGGCCTCGGGACGTACGTGAACCAGGGCGGCGGCGCGGCTGCGCTCGGGGTGCCATACCTCGTGTTCCTCGCGCCGGGCCTCCTCGCCGCGACCGTCATGCAGACCGCCTCGTTCGAGGCGACGTTCCCGATCATGGGCGGCTTCGTCTGGCAGAAGCGCTACCACGCGATGCACGCGACACCGATCGGGCCGCCGGAGATCGCGCTGGGTCAGCTCGCCTGGATCGCGACCCGGATCACCCTCGTCGGCTCGATCTTCGTCCTGGTGATGGTCCCGTTCGGCGCCGTGCAGTCGCCGCTCATCATCCTGGCGATCCCCGTCGCGACGCTGACCGGTCTTGCCTTCGCGACGCCGATCGCCGCGTATGCCGCGACCCGCAAGGTGATGAACAGCTTCAACTACATCTTCCGGTTCGCGATCACGCCGCTCTTCCTGTTCAGCGGCGCCTTCTTCCCCGTCTCGAGCCTGCCGCAGTTCATCCAGCCGATCGCCTGGGTGACGCCGCTGTACCACGGCGTCGCGCTCAGCCGTTCGCTCGCCCTCGGGACGGTCGGCGCCGACCTGGGGGCGGCGCTCATCCATCTCGGGGTCCTGCTCGTGTTCGCCGTCGGCGGGCTCGTCGCCTGCCTCGTCACCTTCCAGCGGCGGCTCGCGAAATGAGCGCGCCAGGGCGGGCGCTCGTCCCGCGGATCCTGCCGCCGATCTCGATCGGCAGCCGCCGCGCGATCCATCCCTTCGAGCGGAGCCTGTACCTGTATCGCCGGACGTGGCTGGTCCTCGCGTCGGGCTTCTTCGAGCCGCTCTTCTACCTCTTCGCCGTGGGCTTCGGGATCGGGGCGCTCGTCCACGAGGTGCCCGGCCCGGACGGTCGGCTCGTGCCGTACGCGATGTTCGTGGCGCCGGCGCTGCTCGCGTCCTCGGCGATGAACGGCGCGATCTTCGAGGTCACGTTCAACGTCTACGGCAAGCTCCGCTGGGACAAGGTCTACGACGCGATGCTCGCGACGCCGCTCGCGGTCGGGGACATCGCCCTCGGCGAGATCGCCTGGGCGCTGTTCCGAGGCCTCCTCTATGCGGTCGGCTTCGTGGTCGTGATCCTCGCCCTCAACGTGCTGGGACCGGCATGGAGC
>JBKPRF010000222.1:0-6305 GCA_046734475.1 Chloroflexota bacterium | reverse complement strand
GTGCGGACCCGCGACGGCGGCCTCGACGCGACGATCCTGACGGGGGCGTTCGGCGGGGGCGGGCATGCCCGGGCGGCCGGCGCCACGGTCCGCGCGCCGCTGCCCGAGGCCGAGCGCCGGGTCCTGGCCGAGGCGGAGCGGCTCCTCGACGCCCGGGCGGGCTGAGGCCGTGGCCGCCCAGCCTCGCACCAGCCTCATGGACGGCGTGCTCGTCGTCGCCAAGCCCGCGGGCCCGACCTCGCACGACGTCGTCGCGCTCGTCCGGCGGCTCGCGGCCTCGAAGCGCATCGGCCATGGCGGCACGCTGGATCCGTTCGCGTCCGGGGTGCTGCCATTGTTTCTCGGCGGCGCGACGCGCCTCGTCGAGTACCACCTCGGCGACCCGAAGACCTACCGGGCGACGATCTGCTTCGGGGCCTCGTCCACGACCGACGATCTCGACGGCGAGCTGACCCCGACCGACGCGCCGGCCCCGAGCCGGACCGCGACCGAGGCCGGCCTCCAGCGGTTCCTGGGCCCGCAGCTGCAGCAGCCACCGGCGTTCTCCGCGATCCAGATCGGCGGGCGGCGCGCCTACCGGATGGCCCGCTCCGGCGAGACGCCGGCACTCGCGCCACGAGCCGTGACGATCCATGGCATCGAGCTGCTGGACTGGGACGGGTCGGACCCGACGCGGCCGATCGCGACCGTCGAGGTGGCCTGCTCGGCGGGCACGTATGTCAGGGCCCTGGCCCGTGACCTTGGCACGAGCCTCGGCTCGGCGGCGTACCTGTGCGGGCTGACGCGGACGGCCAGCGGCCCGTTCCACCTCGAGGCGGCCCACTCGCTCGACGAGATCCGCGAGGCGGCCGCAGCGGGTGGCCCCGAGGCGATTCGGGGGATGCTGCTGCCGGCCGACGCCGGCCTCGACGCGATCGCCGCGGTCCGACTCACGCAGGCGGAGGTGGACGACGTAGCGAAGGGCCGCTTCGTCCGGCCCGAGGCGGGTCTCGCGGGCGCGCCGGCCGACGCGCCGCTCCGGCTCCTCGACCCGGACGGCCGGATCGTCGGGATCGGCCGGCTCGATGGTCGCCGGATCGCGCCCGACAAGATGCTCGTCGGATGAGGATCGTCCACGGCATCGATGCCCTCGAGCCGGCCCTCGGTCGGGTCTTCGTGGTCGTCGGCGTGTTCGACGGCCTGCACCTCGGCCATCTGTACCTCCTCGACCAGCTGCGGCGTGCGGCGGCCGAGCGGGAGGCCAGCCCAACCGTCATCACGTTCGACCACCACCCGGATGAGGTCATCACCGGATCCGCGCCGCCGCTCCTGTGCGACCCCGAGGAGCGCCTCGAGCGGCTGACGGACGCGGGCGTCGAGGTCACGGTCGTGCAGACCTTCGACGTCGCCCTCCGGATGACGGAGTTCGACGGCTTCGTCCGGCGGATCGCCGAGCGAGTCGAGCTCGCCGGCTTCCTGATGACCCCGGAGTCCGGGTTCGGGCACGATCGGGGCGGGACTCCCGAGACCGTCGCCGCGCTCGGCCGCGAGATGGGTTTCGACGTTGTCGTCGTGCCCCAGTTCGAGCTCGATGGCCGGCCCGTCCGGAGCAGCGCCGTCCGAGCCGCCATTGGCGCCGGCGACCTGGCCGAGGCCCGCCGGCTGCTCGGCCGGCCGGTCTCGCTCGTCGGCCGCGTCGAGGGGACCACGAACGACGTCACGACGTTGCGGTTCCCGATGCCGGTGGCGATTCCGCCGGCCGGCCGGTACGAGGCGATCGTCGAGTCCGTCGCGGGTCCGATCCGCGACCGGACAGCCGACGTCAGCGCCGAGGCGCTCCGCATCGAGCCGGCCGTGCCGTTCGCGACCGGCGCGCGCCTGGCGGTCCTGCCGAGGCGCCGAATTCGTTGATCCGTGCACGATCGCCGGTCGACTGCTATCCTCCGCCGGTCTAAGTCAAGGAAAAGGACATCACCATCACGTTCGTGTCGGAGGACCGAGTGCCGCTCGCGCCCGAGGGGAAGCAGGAGCTCATCACCGAGTACGCCATCACCGATGGCGACACCGGCTCCCCGGAAGTCCAGATCGCGCTCCTCACGGAGCGGATCAGGAGTCTCACGGAGCATCTCCGGAGCTTTCCCAAGGACAACCATTCGCGTCGCGGCCTCCTCAAGCTCGTCGGACAGCGACGGCGCCTGCTCGCGTATCTCGTGAAGAAGGACGCCACACGCTACCGGGCCGTCATCGGACGGCTCGGGCTTCGCCGCTAGCCCAGCACCAGCAAGCCCGGGTGCGCCCGGGCGGTGCGACAGGCCTGCTCGTAGACCGACCCGCAGCCAGGGTTCGTCGCCTCCTCCACGGCCAGGAGGAATCACACCCCGTGTCAGAGGTCTTCGAGACCCAGCTTGGTGGTCGCACGCTGACCATCGAAACCGGCAAGCTCGCCAGGCTCGCCGGCGGCGCCGTCACCGTTCGCTTCGGCGACACCATGGTGCTCGGCACCGCGAACCGGTCGGAGCCGCGACCCGGCCTCGACTTCTTCCCGCTCACGGTCGACTTCGAGGAGCGGATGTACGCCGCGGGCAAGATCCCGGGCGGCTTCATCAAGCGCGAGTCCCGCCCGTCGGAGAACGCGATCCTCGCCGCTCGCCAGACGGACCGGCCGATCCGGCCGCTCTTCCCCGAGGGCTACAAGGACGACATCCAGCTCGTCGTGACGGTCCTGTCGACCGACCTCGAGAACAACCCCGACGTGCTTGGGACGGTCGCGGCCTCCGCGGCGCTGACCATCAGCGAGATCCCGTTCAACGGCCCCGTCGGCGCCGTCCGCGTCGGCCGGATCGGCGGCGAGTTCGTCGTCAACCCGACCCACACCGAGCTCAAGGAGTCCGAGCTCGACCTGATCGTCGCCGGCACCCGCGACGCGATCATGATGGTCGAGGCCGGCGCCAGCATCCTGCCCGAGGACGTGATGGCCGAGGCCATCCTCTTCGGCCACCGCTCGCTGCAGCCGCTCGTGGAGCTCCAGGAGCAGCTGCGGGCCAAGCTCGGCAAGCCGAAGCGTGTCCCGTACCTCGAGCCGTCGGTCGGGTCGGTCGTCGACTTCGCGTCGGACACCGACGCCAAGCGCGAGCTCGTCGTCGTCGACGTCGAGACCACCGGCACCGATCCGAAGATGGCCGACCTCATCGAGATCGCCGCGGTCAAGGTCCAGGGCACGAAGATCGTCGACCGCTGGTCGACCCTCGTGAACCCCGGCCGGCCGATCGTCGGCAACCAGATGCACGGCATCACCGACAAGGACGTCAAGGGCGCCCCGAGCCCGAAGGAGGCGGCCGATCAGCTGCTGAAGTTCGTCGGGGATGCCCGGATCGTCGGCCACAACGTCGGCTTCGACCTCGGCTTCATCGAAGCCGCGAAGGGCGACGGCTTCCGCTTCGCGCCCGGCACGTACCTCGACACGCTCGTGATCGCCCGCGAGGGCTATCCGGTCGGGCCCGAGACGTACAAGCTCGGCGACCTCGCCCGGTTCCTCGGCATCGAGCTGAGCCAGAGCCACCGCGCCCTCCCGGACGCCGAGGCCACGGCCAATCTCCTGCTGTGGTTCGCGAAGGACCTGCCGGGACGGATCGCGGCCGCCAAGGACGCGATCAAGGCCGCGGTCCTCGCCAAGCGGCAGGGTGGCGACACCGACAAGCTCCTCGAAGCGGCCCGGCGTGACGCCGGCCTGTCGAAGGGCCTGTTCAGCAACATCCAGAAGAAGACCGTCCGGCGCGTCGTCCTCGACGAGGGTGTCCGGATCGACGGCCGCGGGCTCGCCGACATCCGGCCGATCACGGTCGAGGTCGGGCTCATCCCGCGGGCGCATGGCTCCGGCCTGTTCACCCGCGGTGAGACGCAGGCCCTGACCGTGGCCACCCTGGGCGCGTCCTCGGACATCCAGCGGATCGACACGATCAGCCCCGAGACCGAGAAGCGCTACATCCACCACTACAACTTCCCGCCGTACAGCACCGGCGAGAACAAGCCGATGCGCGGCCCCAGCCGGCGCGACATCGGGCACGGCCACCTGGCCGAGCGGGCCCTCGTGCCGGTCCTCCCGAGCCAGGAGGAGTTTCCGTACGTCATCCGCCTCGTCAGCGAGTGCGTGACCTCGAACGGCTCGACTTCGATGGCCTCCACCTGCGGCTCGACGCTCGCCCTCATGGACGCCGGCGTCCCGATCAAGGCGCCGGTGGCCGGCGCGGCGATGGGCCTGATCAGCGAGCCGGACGGCACGTTCGTCGTCCTGACCGACATCCTCGGCAAGGAGGATGCGATCGGCGACATGGACTTCAAGGTCACCGGCACCCGCGAGGGCGTCACGGCCCTCCAGATGGACATCAAGGTCCAGGGCATCAGCGAGGCGATCATCCGTGATGGCCTCGCCAAGGCCCGGGTCGCCCGGCTGGCGATCCTCGACAAGATGGCCGAGGTCCTGCCCGAGTCGCGCGAGACGATGAGCGACTTCGCGCCGCGCATCGTGACGATCAAGATCAACCCGGAGAAGATCCGGGAGATCATCGGCAAGGGCGGCTCCATGATCCGCAAGATCCAGGAGGAGACCCAGACCGAGATCAACGTCGAGGACGACGGCACCGTCGAGATCGCCGCGATCAGCGGCGAGAACTCGCGCAAGGCGATCCAGTGGATCGAGAGCCTGACCCGCGAGGTCGAGATCGGCGCGCTCTATCTCGGCAAGGTCACCCGGATCATGTCCTTCGGGGCGTTCGTGGAGATCCTGCCGGGCAAGGAAGGCCTCGTCCGGATCGGCGAGCTGGCCGACTACCACGTGCCGAGCGTCGAGGATGTCGTGTCCGTCGGCGACGAGGTGATGGTGGTCGTCATCGAGATCGATCGCCAGGGGCGCGTCAACCTGTCGCGCAAGGCGGCCATGCAGCGCCACCTGGCCAAAGAGCCTGTAGCCGGCTGATCCCGAGACACCCTTTCAGGCGCAACGAGAGGCCCCGGCACCGCCGGGGCCTCCTGATTCAGGCAGCGGCGTCTTCGGGAGCGACCCGCGACGTGATCGCCAGCATGTTGCCGTCGGGATCGTCGAAGAAGGCGAACCACTCCTCGACGCCAGTGTCGTCGTCCTTGAAGATCATGTGCGGCGCCTGGGAGAACTTGATCCCACGCGACTCGAGCTCCGCCTTCGCCGCGTGGATGTCCGGCACCAGGAAGTACACGACCGAGCTCGGCCGCCACTTCTCATCGCCGACGGCGTGGATGTAGAGCCGGACGCCGCCCGTGTCGAAGAACACGAGATCGCCGAACGTGAAGATGTGGGGCAACCGGAGCACGTCCCGGTACCACGCCTCCGTGGCCGTCGCCGAGCGGGCGTACATCGAGACCTGGCCGATCGGGCCGAGGGTGAGCGGTTCGGGCATCGAGGGGCTCCTTCGTCTGGCCAGCAGGCTCGTGGCGGGAAAGCCCGGCCAGGCCCGCAGGGCCCTCGCGCCGTCCACGCCGAGCTTGCCGGCGATGTTCCGCAGGTGGTAGCGGACGCCGTAGTCGCTGATGCCTCGCCGCGTCGCGATCGAACGGCGGCTGAGGCCATGGCGATACATGTCGAGCACGGACCACTCCGTCGGCGTCAGGACGTCCGGATGGGGCGGCCGGCCGCGCGATCGACGTGCCATGGGGGCAGCCTAAACCCCCGGTCCGCGATTTTCCCTCCCCCTCGGGACGATCGTCCGCCGAACGCCCGCTGCTATACTCCCGGCCGTGCCCGGATGACCTTGAATCCCCGCGGAGCCATGCCCCGATGACCACGCGAAGACCCCTCCGCATCGCCGTCGTCGGTGCCACCGGCCTGGTGGGCCGGACGATGATCCAGGTGCTCGCCGAGCACGGCCACGCCGGCGCGAATCTCAAGCTGCTGGCGTCCGGCCGATCGGCCGGGACCGAGGTCGAGACGCCCGACGGCGCTCGAATCACGGTGCGCGAGGCCACGCCCGACGCGTTCGAGGGCATCGACGTCGCGCTGTTCAGTGCCGGCGCCGGAATCTCCCGCGAGCTCGCGCCGCAGGCGGTCGAGCGGGGCGCGACCGTCATCGACAACTCGAGCGCCTGGCGGATGGATCCGGGCGTGCCGCTGGTCGTGCAGCAGGTCAACCCGGGCGATCTGGAGGGCCACGAGGGGATCGTCGCCAACCCGAACTGCTCGACGATGCAGCTCGCACCCGTGCTCATGGCCCTCCGCGACGCCGTCGGGCTGGAACGCGTCATCGTCGACACCTACCAGTCCGTCTCCGGGACTGGCGCCGAGGCGGTCGCCGAGCTCG
>JBKPRF010000221.1:0-10175 GCA_046734475.1 Chloroflexota bacterium | reverse complement strand
GGCGAAGGGTTTTCGGGCTCGACATCTCGCCTGCAGGCGTGCAGGCAAGGGTCCTGCAGGCGGCGAGGACGACGGTCAGTCGAGCTTGCGGATCACTCCGATCAGCTTCCCCTGAATCCGCACGTCGTCATAGAACTGCGGCGCGAAGTCGGGGTTCGCCGGCTGGAGACGGATGCGGTCCTTCTCCTTGTAGAAGCGCTTGAGCGTGACCGCGTTCTCCTCGACCTGGGCGACGACGATGTCGCCGTTCCGGGCCGTGGTCTGGGGCCGGATGAGGACGAAATCGCCGTCGGCGATGTGCTCCTCGATCATCGAGTTGCCGCGGACCTTCAGGACGTACGCATCTCCCGACGGGGCGAGCAGGTCGGGCACGCTCATCGACTCGGACGCGTCCTGGTAGGCCTCGATCGGACCGCCGGCTGCGACCTCGCCGATGATCGGCAGGACATGGGCCTCGGCGGTCACGGCCTGCGGCACGAGCTCGTTCGTCAGGCCCATCTGGATCGCCGCGGTCGGCGTCAGCCGAAGTGCGCGTGACTGCGCTGCGCCGCGCTCGAGGTAGCCCTCGCGCTCGAGGATCAGCAGGTGGTGATGGACGGCCGAGGTGGAGCTGAGGCCGACGGCGAGCGCGATCTCGCGGACCGACGGGGGATAGCCCCGGGCGCGGAGCGTCGCCGCGATGTAGTTGAGGATCTTCAGCTTGCGATCGGCATCGTGCCTGGTCACTCGAGGCTCCCGTACGGGCTGGGCTGTGAGCATCATACCGAACGGGTGTTCGATGTCAACCCGCAACCCGGCCCGGCGGAGCGGGGCCGTCTACGACGTCGGCGCGGTGGTCGTCCGGATCGCCGTCAAGACGAACCGGCCCCGGCACTGCTGGCGGGCCAGAGCGTCGTCGTAGTGGCCTTCGTCCCAGGTCGCCGGATAGACCCACTGGCACGTTGCCGATGCCGGATCGTCGAGGTGGCCGGTCACGAGCACCCAGCGATGCGTCTTCCCGATCGTCAGGCCCGAGCCCGGGACGATCGCCGGGATCATCTCGACGCACTCCTCGGCGTTCTCGCAGCCGGCGTGGTCCGGTCCGCTCCAGAGGACGTAACCGCTCCCGAGGAGCCCATAGGCGAGCCACGCGGGGGCGATCGTCGGCGGCTCGAGGCCGAACGGGCCCTGGGCGTCGGTCCAGGCGACGATCGAGACGTCGCGCCCGTGGAAACACGCCGGATCGGCGCGCTCGATCGCCATGAGCGTCAGGGGCGACCCCGTCGGGCAGGCCGGCCGGACCGCCACCGGCGCCTCGGCCTCGCGAACTGACGTCAGGACGAACGCGCCGGCGCACATCGGTGCCGCCGGCTCCGGCGTCGGGGCCGTGCTCGGCTCGCCATACGGCGTTGCCACGCAGGTCTGCGCAGCCGGATCGTCGCGGTGACCGGTGATGACGACGTAGACCCCGTCGAGCTCGAATTGGAGCCTGGAGGCGGGGTCGACATGGACGAACAGGAAGGGGTCACAAGTCTCGAGATGACAGGTCTCGGGCAACTGGTCGACGAGCACGGACGCGGCTGGCGACCCGAGCCACGCGGGGTCGAGCGAGACATCGCTCTCCCCGGCATCGATGCCGCTGCCGATGTCCTCCCAGCCCGTGAGGGTCACGTCCTGGGAGCCGAAGCACGACGGGTCGGCGCCGAGGTACGTCGCGACGCTCATCGGCGTGCCGGTCGGGCATTGCGCCGCGGTCGGTGACGCTGCCAGGCTCGGGCTGGGGGCGTCGATCGGGCTGGCCGACACGCTCGCGGCCGCTGAGCCCGGTGACGCCGTGGGCCCTCCCGTGGACCCGCACCCGGCGAGGGCGAGCGTGACGACGAAGGCAACCGCTGTTCGGCGCATGTTGGGCAACCCTCCTGCGGCCAATGACGAGCCACCGGCGCAATTCGCTACGCGAGGCGGCGGCACGGGAGCGAGAGTCGAGATCGATCGCTGGTAGACTCCGCTGCCCGATCGACCCGCCCAGGAGAGTGCCCATTCCCGCCACGACAGTCGAGGCCCGCGGCGCCACGGGACGAGCGAGCCGGAACGGCCACGCCAAACGCCGCCGCCGCGGCGGCTCGCTCGGACGGCTGCTCGGGATCCTCGCCTTCCTGCCGCTCGCCGGCCGGGCGCCGCTCTACGCCCGCCTGATCTGGGCGCTGCTGCTCGACGAGCGCGTGCCGAGCTCGCGCAAGGCGATCCTCGCCGGCGCGTTCGGCTACGTCCTGCTCGGTCGGGACATCGTGCCCGACGACGTCCCGCTCATCGGCGGGCTCGACGACCTCGTCGTCGTCGCGATCGCGGTCGATCTGTTCCTCGACGGCGTCGACGAGGGAATCCTCGCCGAGAAGCTGGTCGTCCTCGGCATCCCGCGCTCGGCCTACGAGGAGGACGTCGTCCGCATCCGGCGGATGCTGCCGGGCCCGGTCCGGCGCACGATCCGCCGCATTCCGGAGGCTCTCGAGCTGGCGGGCCAAGCCGTCAGCCAGGCCAACATCGGCCCTCGCATCCGATCCTGGTTCGAACAGGCAGACGCCTACGAGAGCGCCTACGAACGATCTGAAAGAGAGGAATCGCCCGCGTGAAGGTCATCCTGACGAAGGACGTCGCGAAGCTCGGCAAGTCCGGCGAGATGAAGACCGTCGCCGACGGCTACGCGTCCAACTTCCTGATCCCCCAGAAGCTGGCCGTGCCCGCGGTCGGTGGCGCGTATCGCGCCTGGCAGCACGACATCGCGTCGCGCGAGGACAAGCGCGCCCGCGAGCGCTCCGAGGCCGAGGTCACCGCGAACCGCATCGCCTCGACGACCCTCACGATGGGCGTCAAGGTCGGCGACGCCGGCAAGCTCTACGGCTCGATCGGTACGAAGGAGATCGCCGAGGCCCTCGGCCGGCGCGGCATCGAGGTCGATCGCCACAAGATCGAGCTCGAGGAGCCGCTCAAGTCGCTCGGGACGTACAAGGTCGCGGTGAAGGTCTTCGCCGGGCTCACCCCCGAGGTCACGGTCGTCGTCGAGCCGAAGGGCTAGCTCGCCACCGTACCGGCTCGCGCGTCCACGGTGGTCCGCGAGTACTCCCGGTGCTGACGGCGAGCTGCCGGTCGGTTGGCGACGTTTCCTGAGCACCGCGGGTACTCGTTCCCGCCGATTCATGACCGCGGGGACTCGAATGGCGCCATCGCCCCCGGCGCATCCGCTGTTGCACCACTCCGGGTAATCACGCGGCCCGGACGAACCGGCCAGCCGAGCTGGCACGGGTCGGGTCCAGAATCCGGCCGTGGTCGCTGATCGCGTTGCCAGGACGATCCTGCACGTCGACCTCGACGCGTTCTTCGCCGCGGTCGAGCAGCGCGATCATCCCGAGCTGCGGGGCAAGCCCGTCGTCGTAGGCATCGGCGGGGCCAACGATCGCGGCGTCGTCAGTGCCGCGAGCTACGAGGCGCGCACGTTCGGGGTCCACTCGGCGATGCCGATCCGGACCGCGAAACGGCTCTGCCCGGACTGCGTCTTCGTACCGGTGAACAGCGGCCAGTACCAGCGCGTCAGCCGCGAGGTGATGGCCATCCTGCGGCGGTTCACGCCGCTCGTACAGCCCATCTCGATCGACGAGGCGTTCATGGACGTCACCGGCTCGCGGGCCCTGTTCGGCGACGGCGAGGCGATCGCGCGGGCGATCAAGGCGGCGATTCGCGACGAGCTCGGGCTGACGGCCTCGGTCGGCGTGGCGACGACCAAGCTCGTCGCCAAGATCGGGAGCGACCTCCGCAAGCCGGACGGCCTGGTGGTCGTCGCGCCGGGCGACGAGGCTGCGTTCCTGGCGCCGCTGCCGATCTCGCGGCTGTGGGGCGTGGGGCCGTCGACCGCGACCGCCCTCCGCGACTTCGGCGTCGCGACGATCGGCGACCTCCAGGCGCTCGACCGAACCGCGCTCACGCGGCGGCTCGGGCCGCACGGGCCGTCGCTCACGGCTCGCGCCTTCGGCATCGATCCGGATCCGGTCGACGACCCCGACCGGGCGAAGTCGATCGGCCACGAGCACACGTTCGACGAGGACACGTCCGACCCCGAGGTCCTCGAGCGGACGCTGCTGGCGATGGCCGAGGGCGTGAGCGGCCGGCTGCGGCATGCCGGGTTCAAGGCGTCGACGGTCCACGTCAAGGTTCGCGACTCGGGCTTCGAGACGCTGACCCGTCAGAAGACGCTGGTCGAGCCGACCGACATGACCGACCCGATCTGGCGCGCGGCGCTCGAGCTGGCCCGGCCGCACATGCGCGGCAAGAAGATCCGCCTCGTCGGCGTGACGGCCTCGAACTTCGGCGAGCGCGAGCAGATGGGGCTGTTCGAGGCCGAGGACGATCGGCGGCGTCGTGCGGTCGAAGCGGCCGACGAGCTTCGCGAGCGCTACGGGACGCGCGCGGTCACGCGGGCGCGCCTGCTCCGGACGGGGATCCCGGCGCCGTTCGAGCGTGACCTCGGGACGGCAGTCGAGCAGCGCGGGGAGCACGCCGAGGGAGCGGCCGGCGGGCGCCGGAAGAAGCCCGGGACCGAGGCGGCTCGTGACAGCCAAGGTGACACGGACCAGGTGGATGGTCCGTTCGACGAAGGCGACGAGAGCGCTTGACATCGAACACCCGTTCGACTACGTTCTCGCCGTAATCGAACAGACGTTCTCTCGGTCATGTGCCCGGCCGACGGAGCCCCAGACAGTCCGCCCCCGGGGAAGGAGCCACGCATGGCGATGATCCGAGTCCAGCCAGTCGAGGTCGAGGTCCGAGCCGATTGGTTCGACGGTCGACCGCGCGAGGTCACGTGGGCCGGCCGCAAGCTGCCGGTCGAGAAGATCGAGGCGATCCGCGACGAGACAGCGGCCTACCCGGTCATCACCGGCCCGCGGACGCTCTTCGAGGTCACCACCCAAGTCGCCCGTTTCAGTCTCGCGTTCCGCCACCGCTCGCGGCGATGGACGGTCGAGGGCATGGAAGCCGCCGCCTGACCGGCCCGGTGATCCGAGCCGCTCGCGGCGTTGCCGTCGGGCCTCCGGTGCTCACGTACGACCGTACGCTCGCGCCGTCCGCCCATCCGGCGCCTTGCGACCGGGCCCGGCTGACCGGGCCGGGACCACATATCTCCGCGCCGGTGCCCGACCAACGGCGCGGAATGCCCGGGTCAGTGATGGCCCGGGCTCGGGGTGGGCTCCTCCCCGGCCCCGAGAACAGGGCGAAACGGACGGGAGCGCGGTACCGCTCCCGTCCCTAGCCCTACCCTCACGACATGAGCGTGAAGCCGCCGCCCGCGTGGATGGTCCGCCTCAACACGGCGTTCCTCCGGCGCGGCCTGAAGGTCGGCACGCAGTACCTGCTCACGGTGCCTGGTCGCCGGACCGGGGAGCCGCGGAGCACGCCCATCTCGCTGGCAACGCTCGGCAACCAGCGGTACATCGTGGCCGCGTTTGCGGATGCGGCCTGGGTCGGCAACGTGCGAGCTGCGGGCGCGGGGACGCTGGCTCGAAGCGGCGAGGTCGATGTGGTCGAGCTCACCGAGGTGCCCGTCGACGGCCGCGGGCCGATCCTGCGGGCATTTCTCGAGCAGGTCAGAGGCGGCGTTCGCTTCTTCGGCCGACAGACGCCCGATGAGATCGTCGCTCACGCTGAGCGATACCCGGTCTTCCTCGTCTCGAACCGGGCGGCATAATTCGGGGCCGTGCCAGGTGAGACCCCCTACGCGGAGCTGACGCTTCGCGAGTTCAACGACAAGCTCTCGTCATCCGAGCCAGTGCCCGGCGGCGGGAGCGCCTCCGCGATCGCGGGCAGCCTGGCCGCGTCGCTCGTCACGATGGTGGCCGAGCTCTCAAAGCGCCCGAAGTACATGGAGCATGCCGCGCTCCACGGCGCCGTCGAGGAACGCAGCCGCGAGCTGACGGCCAAGCTCCTGAAGCTGGCCGACGACGACGCAGCGTCCTACGCCGCGTTCGGCGCCGCGATGAAGCTCCCGAAGGACACGGAGGACGAGCGCGAGACCCGGGCCGTGGCCATGCGGGCGGCGGCGAAGGTCGCGTCCGAGATCCCGCTCGAGATCCTCCAGGCCTGCTTCGACGTCGTCCTGGCGGCGGAGCTCCTCGCGGGTCGCTGCAACCAGAACGCCTCGTCTGATCTCACGGTCGCGACGCTCCTGGCGGAGGCATCGGCCAAGGGCGCGGCCGCGAACGTGCGTGTCAACCTGCCGTCGGTCGCCGACGAGGCCTGGTCCCGTGACGCCGATGCGCGTGTCGCGAAGCTGCTGCTGGACATCGAGTACACGTCGCAGACGTGCCGCGCGGTCGTCGCCTCCGGCGGTCTGCGGGGACCCGCGCCCGCCGGTTCGGCGGGCAGGTCCGAAGCGTGAGCGCGGCGCCGGCGACGAGGACCGAGCCCGCGAAGACGAAACCCACGACGACAGCCCCGAGCGACAGGCATGGCGCCCGTCTCCTCGAAGGCGCACCGATCGCCGCCGAGATCCGCGCCGGTGTCGCCTCGGATGTCGCCGCGTACACGGCGGAGCACGGCCGGCCACCCGGCCTCGCGGTCGTCATCTGCGGCCGCAGCGCGCCGTCGATGGTCTACCTCGACCGGATCCTCAAGGCCTGCGAGCAGGTCGGGATCGCCACGCGCATGGTCGACGTGCCGGGCGACGACGCCGAGACCCAGGCTCGCGAGCTCGACGCCGCGATCGGCCGGCTCAACGCCGACGACGAGGTCGCCGGGATCATCGTCCAGATGCCGCTTCCCGCGGGCGTGCCGCTCCGGACCGTCGTCGACGCGATCGACCCGATGAAGGACATCGACGGGCTCCACCCCCTCAACGCCGGGCTGCTTCGTCTCGGCTACGAGGGCTTCGTGCCGGCCACGGCCCACGCCGCGATGGAGATGCTGAACCGCTCCGGGATCGAGATCGCCGGGGCCGATGCGGTCGTCATCGGCCGGTCGCCGGTCGTCGGGATGCCGGTCGCGTTCATGCTCACGATGGCCGACGCGAGCGTGACCGTCTGCCACTCGAAGACGAAGGACCTCGCGGCGAAGGTCGCCACGGCCGACATCGTGGTCGTCGCGGTCGGCAGGCCGGGGCTCGTGACCGGTGCGATGCTGAAGCCCGGCGCTGTCGTGATCGACGTCGGGATCAACGTCGTCGACGGCCGGCTCGTCGGCGATGTCGACTTCGCCAGCGCCAGGGAGGTGGCAAGTGCCATCACCCCAGTGCCGGGCGGGATCGGGCCCCTCACCAATGCGCTCCTCCTCGCCCACCTCGTTCGCGCCGCGCAGCGGCAGGACGCTGCCCACGCGGCGACCACCGAGGCCCTCTAGAGTCCGGCCATGCCGTCCGACCTCGAGATCGCCCGCTCCGTCACGCCCCGTCCGATCCTCGATGTCGCCCGCGACCTCGGCCTCCGCGACGACGAGATCGAGCCGTACGGGTCGACGAAGGCGAAGATCAAGCTCGAGGCGATCGAGCGGCTCGAGGCCGAGCGACCCCGCGGCAAGTACGTCGTGGTGACCGGCATGAGCCCGACGCCGCTCGGCGAGGGCAAGAGCACGACGACGGTCGGACTCGCCCAGGGCCTCAACCGGATCGGCCGGAAGGCCGCGGTCTGCATCCGCCAGCCGAGCCTCGGGCCCGTCTTCGGGATCAAGGGCGGCGCCGCCGGCGGGGGCTACTCGCAGGTCATCCCGATGGAGGACTTCAACCTCCACCTGACCGGCGACGTCCACGCGATCGGTGCGGCCCACAACCTCGGCGCCGCGTTCATCGACAACCACATCCACCATGGCAATGCCCTGGGGATCGACGAGCTGAGCGTCCTCTGGCCGCGGGCCCTCGACATCAGCGACCGGGCACTCCGGAAGGTCGTCGTCGGGCTCGGCGGTCGCGAGAACGGCTACCCGCGCGAGACCGAGTTCGTCATCACCGTGGCGTCCGAGGTCATGGCGGTCCTCGCCCTCGCGTCGGACCTCGCGGACCTGCGGGCCCGGCTCGGCCGGATGGTCCTGGCGACGACGCGCGACGGGAGCCCGATCACCGCCGAGGACCTCAAGGTCGCGGGCTCGATGGCCGTGCTCCTGAAGGACGCGCTCAAGCCGAACCTCCTGCAGACGCTCGAGGGCGGGCCGGCCTTCGTCCACTGCGGGCCGTTCGCCAACATCGCCCACGGCAACAACTCGGTCCTCGCGGACCGGATCGCGCTCGTGACGAACGACATCGTCTGCACCGAGGCCGGGTTCGGTGCCGAGATGGGCGCCGAGAAGTTCTTCGACATCAAGTGCCGGGCGTCCGGCCTGCGGCCCGACGCGGCCGTCGTGGTGGCCACCATCCGGGCGCTGAAGATGCACGGCGGGGTGGGCCGGATCGTCGCCGGCAAGCCGCTCGACCCAGCGCTGCTGGAAGAGAACGTCGACGCCGTGAGCGCCGGCAGCGCGAACCTCGCGAAGCAGATCGAGAACGTCCTCGAGTTCGGCGTCCCGGCCGTCGTGGCGATCAATGCCTTCCCGTCGGACACGCCGGCGGAAGTGGCCGCGGTTCGGCAGGCCGCCGTCGCCGCCGGGGCCCGCGACGCGGTCGTCGCCAACAACTGGGCGCTCGGCGGCAAGGGCGCCGAGGATCTCGCCGAGGCGGTGTGGGCCGCGGCCGAGGCCGGCGCGCCGGACTTCCACCTGCTGTACCCGGACGACATGCCGCTCGTCCAGAAGATCGAGACGATCGCGACGCGGATCTACGGGGCCGACGGGGTCGATCTCCTGCCGGCCGCCGCGAAGCAGCTCGCCCAGTACGAGGCGCTCGGCTTCGGCAGCCTGCCGATCTGCATGGCCAAGAGCCAGTACTCGCTCAGCCATGACGCCGCGCTCAAGGGCCGGCCCAGGGGCTTCCGCGTCCCGATCCGCGAGGTCAGACTCTCCGCGGGAGCGGGATTCGTGACTCCTTTGGCGGGGGAGATGAGAACGATGCCGGGCTTGCCGTCGCGTCCCGGCGGCGAGAACATCGACATCGACGCGGCGGGGGACATCGTCGGCCTGTTCTGAAGGCCGGCCCAGGCATGGAGAGCCAGTGATCGGCGGCGGAAGCGCGATCGACGAGCTGCGACGCGGCTTCACGGGCGAGGTCATCGAGCCCGAGAACAAGGGCTACGACGACGCGCGCCGCTCGTTCAACGCGATGATCGATCGGCGCCCGGCGGTCATCGTCCAGCCGGCAGACGACACCGAGGTCGGGCGGGCGGTCCGCTTCGCCCGTGAGCACGACCTCGCGATCGGCGTTCGCGGCGGCGGCCACAGCGTCGCCGGCCATGGCCTCGTCGACGACGGCCTCGTCATCGACCTTCGCCGGATGCGCCGGGTCGCCGTCGACCCGATGCGGCGCCGGGCGAGCGCCGGCGGCGGCGCGACCTGGGAGGACTTCGACAGCGCGACCCAGGCCCACGGCCTCGCGGTCACCGGCGGGACGTTCATCGACACCGGCATCGGCGGCCTCACGCTCGGCGGCGGGATCGGCTTCCTCATGGGCCTGTGCGGGCTGACCTGCGACAACCTCATCGGCGCCCAGCTCGTGAACGCGGAGGGGAAGACGATCGAGGTCTCCGCCGAGACCGATGCCGAGCTGCTGTGGGCCCTCCGCGGCGGTGGCGGCAACTTCGGGATCGCGACCCGGCTCGATTACCGGCTCCACGAGGTCGGCCGGATGTTCGGCGGCGAGGTCGTCGTCGCGCTCGGTGACGGCTCGGTCCTTCGGCGATATGCCGAGGCGCAGGTCTGGGCGCCCGACGGGCTCGTCGCGATCTGCTACGTCGCCAACTCGCTCGAGCTCGGGGACGCCGTGTCGATCCAGCTCGCCTGGCTCGGGACCGAGCAGGCGGGGAACGAGCTGGCGCAGGCGATCATCGGTGACGCGTCCGTGCTTGCCGGTTCCTTCGGCCCGTCGACGTACACCGAGATCCAGGGGATCGCCGGGATCCTGCCGCCGACCTACCGGCACTACTGGAAGTCGGCGTTCGTGAGCGACCTCTCGGCGCCGATCGTCGACGAGGTCGTCGAGCTCATCAAGCAGCGCCCGGCGGGCATGAGCGGGATCCTCATCGAGCCCATCCACGGCCAGGCCCGCCGGTACGGGTTCGAGCACTCCTGCTTCCCCC
>JBKPRF010000220.1:0-3876 GCA_046734475.1 Chloroflexota bacterium | reverse complement strand
GGCAAGCTCATCACGACGTCCGGCTTCACGAAGGACGCGGGCGTCCGGATCGTCACGGTCCGCCCGAACGTCGTCGACCCGGCGCCCGCCTCGGGCGCCGGCAACGTCGAGACCGCTGCGGCCTCGGGCGCGCTCGAGCTCCCGACCGTGAAGGTCGTGGCCCACGAGGAGGCCGCGGGCGCCGCCGTCTCGATCGACGACGCCCGCGTCATCGTGGCCGGGGGGCGTGGCGTCGGCGGCGAGGAAGGCTTCGAGCTCATGGAGGAGATCGCGGGGCTGCTCGGTGGCGCCGTCGGGGCGACCCGCGCGGCGGTGGACTCGGGCTGGATCCCGTACGCCCAGCAGATCGGCCAGACCGGCAAGATCGTGAAGCCCCGGCTCTACCTCGCGATGGGCATCTCCGGCGCGATCCAGCACAAGGTCGGGATGCAGACCTCCGAGACGATCATCGCGGTCAACCGCGACCCCGACGCGCCGATCGCCGAGTTCGCCGACATGCTCGTCGTCGGCGACCTGTTCGAGGTCGGCAAGGCCCTCGTCGCGGAGCTCAAGGCTCGATCGTGACCCAGCCCACCATGCCGTAGGCCTCGTGGCCCGGCAGGTGGCAGATGAACTCGAGCTGGCCCGGCGACGCGAACGTCACCGTCGTGGTGACCGTCGAGAGGGCCGGCACCGAGACCTCCGTCGGCTTGCCCGTGTGGAGCGGCTCGGCGCTCGCCCGGTGGTAGGCGTGTGTCGCCGCGTCGCCGACGATCCACTCGTGGTCGATGGGGTCGGCGTTGCGGATGACGAACGTCACCGGCACGCCGACCGGGACCTCTACCTGCGAGGGCGAGAAGTGCGAGTAGTGGATGCCGATCTCGATCGTCGTCGGGCGCCCGAGACCGGCGGCGACCGCGACCGCCGCGAGCCCGAGGGCCGCGACGACCGCGATCGCCAGGGCACGTCGCACCGGACGCATCGATCGGGGTCCTAGGCCGCCGCGGTCGGGCGTCGCCCGCCCGTGGCCGCGACCGCGACGAGCGCGAAGGCCGTGCTCAGGGCCAGCAGCCCGACGAAGAGGACCAGGCCCGCGCTCGACGTGGCTGTCGTGGCGGGTGGCCACTCGAGCCCCGCTGCGACGGCCGATGGCGCACGGTGGCCGGTCGCGTCGATCGCCAGGTCGAATGACAGCTGCTGGGCCGGGGCATTGACGGCGACCTTCGTGAGCCAGGCGTGCTGCGGCACCCAGCCCATCCCGCGATCGGATCGGAGGTCGTTGAGGAGACTGTCGGTCGCGCCGTCGCTGTGGGTGACCTCGAGGCCGTCGGAGCCGTCGGTCGCCGGAAGCATCGCGGGCTTGCGGTCGGTGAGGAGGTACACGTCGGCCTGGACGGCATCGGTGGCGTGCTTGCCGAGGGCGAGGATCCGGATCGGGACCCAGGGATTCGTCGTGGGGATGGTCACGTGCACGGACGTCCCGTCGCCGATGGCCTGGCCGCGGGCCTTCGCGGCGTCGGCATCGAAGGCGGCGGCGAGGAAGATCGGGCTGCGGCGAGCGTAGAAGTCGAGGACCTCGGGCGAATCCGGTGGCAGCCTGAAGCCGTGGTCCTTGGCCCACGTGCCGACCTCGTCGGCGCCGCCCTTGAGGATCGTGATGTCGAGGGCGTCGATCTTCACGGTCATCAGGACCTCGGCGGAGGCGCGAGAGCCCGCGGCAGCCTGGTCGAGGAACGCGCCGGGGAGCTCAGGGGCCGTCTCCCTGACGAGGCGCTGCAGCGTCCAGTCGCCGCCCTTCTCGACACTCGTCGGGATCCCGGGCAGCGGCGTCAGGGAGCCGAAGGCCCCGCCGCCTCCTTCGAACTTGAACGCCGTGACGTAATGCTCGACGCCGTCGTGGTAGCCGACGAACGTCGTCGTGTTCAGGAGGTTCACGGCGCCGTTGGGGCCGATCAGGCCGCCGCAGGCGAGGGTCGGTGTCGCCGTCAGGAGGACCGCGAGGGTCCCGCCGAGAAGAGCCAGTCGAAGTCGCCGGTGCATCGCGCCACCTCGGGCTGTGCCGGCCCGGTGTCGGCCGGCGGTCGTGGCGCGCTGACGTCCCTCCCGCGCGGACGGTTCCGAGGCGGGATTGACGGGCCACATCTAGTGGTATGATCCGGGCACACCACAACAGGTAGTGGTGCAGGGGAGGACACCGAAGACCGATGCGATGCCCGGCCTGCGGCGAGCGTGACACCCGCGTCATCGACTCGCGCGACCTCGACGACTCGGCCACGATCCGGCGCCGCCGCGAATGCGCCGCCTGCGCCACCCGATTCACGACCTACGAGCGGATCGAGGCGGCGCGCCTCGCCGTCGTGAAGCGCGACGGCACCCGCCAGGACTGGGACCGCGACAAGCTCATCGGCGGGCTCCGCAAGGCACTGACTCGCCGGCCCGTCCCCGACGGCGCCGCCGAGCAGGCGGCCGACGAGATCGAGGCCACGCTCCGGTCGGAGGGCATGAACGAGGTGCCGTCCCAGCGAGTCGGCCAGCTGGCCATGGCGAAGCTCCGGGCGCTCGACCACATCGCCTACATCCGGTTCGCGAGCGTCTACCAGAGCTTCGAGGACCTCGAGCAGCTCAAGCGCGAGGTCGACAGCCTCTTCGAGAAGGCGCCCAAGGCCTAGTCCCCGGGCGGGAATCGTCGTGGCGGCCGCGACCGCCGCCCGGCAGCGTGCGATGATTCCGCCGATGAGCGTCCTCTCCGACCGCGACATCCGCGCGGCGATCGAATCGGGCGACGTCGTCATCCGGCCGTACGACCCCGTCGACCTCCAGCCGTCGTCGGTCGACCTCCATCTCGATCGGCGCTTCCGGGTCTTCCGGAACAACCGCTACCCGTACATCGACGTGCGCAAGCCGCAGCCCGACCTCACCGAGCTCGTGACGATCGAGAACGACGAGCCGTTCATCCTCCACCCGGGCGAGTTCGTCCTGGGGCAAACGCTCGAATGGACCGAGCTGCCGGCCGATTTGGTGGCGAGATTAGAGGGCAAGAGCTCGTTGGGGCGGCTCGGGCTCCTCATCCACTCGACGGCGGGCTACGTCGATCCCGGCTGGAAGGGCAACCTGACGCTGGAGCTGTCGAACGTCGCCAACCTGCCGATCGCCCTGTACTTCGGGATGAAGATCGGCCAGATCAGCTTCTTCCGGATGTCGAGCGCCGTGGAACGCCCGTATGGCTCGAAGGAGCTCGGATCGAAGTACCAGGGCCAGTCCGAGCCGACCGCCTCGGCCTTCCACCGGGACTTCTCGAAGGACTAGCGGCGCATGCCGATCAACGACGCGGTCGACTGGTCCATCGACCTCGGCGGGTCGACGCGCGTCGGGCTCATCCAGGCCGGCACGTTCCGGTCCGATGCCGGAGCCCTCTTCGGCCCGGTCCCGCGCCAGCTGTGGCACGGCCTCGTGACCGACGAGATCGACCGCCAGGGCCGGTTGCTCCAGGCCCTCAATTGCCTCCTCATCGAGACGTCGGCGGGCCGCGTCCTCATCGAGACGGGGATCGGCGAGCGGATCCCCGAGAAGGTCCGCGACATCCGCGAGTACGAGGGCCCGGCGATCGTGCCCGCGCTCGTCGAGGCCGGGTTCTCGCCGGACTCCATCGACGTCGTCGCGCTCTCGCATCTCCACTTCGACCACGCCGGCGGCCTGCTCCGGTCGACCGGTGAGAAGGCGTTTCCGCGGGCCCGCATCGTCGCCCAGCAGGCCGAGTGGACGATCGCCTTCGATCGCAACAGCCGGATCGTCGCCTCCTACGACCAGCCCGAGCTGAAGCTCGTCAACGATTGGGGCAAGGAGGGCTCGGTCGACGGCGAGATCGAGATCATGCCGGGCGTCACGGTCGTCCCGACC
>JBKPRF010000219.1:0-6013 GCA_046734475.1 Chloroflexota bacterium | reverse complement strand
AGCCGACCCTGCCAGGCCGCACGATGCGGGTCGGCGTCGGCGTCCCGAACCGACGCTTCGTCCTCGCGGGGATCGTCGCCCTCCTCCTCGCGGCCATCGTCGGCCTCGCGGTCGGCGCGTCATTCCTCCTGAACGGACCGCACGCCGGCGACTGGCAGGGCTTCCTCGGTTCCGCCGATCATCGCGGGCTCGCGGCCGAGGGACCGCGCGGCCGGCCGGTCGTGCAATGGCAGTTCCACGCCTCCGGCGGCGTGCTCGAGATCGCCCTCGTCGGCGATCGCGCGTACTTCGCGAGTGACGACGGGACACTGCATGCCGTGGCCCGTGACAGCGGGGTCGAGCAGTGGGCCGTCTCGGCCGGCGAGCCACCCCTCGCTGGACCATTCGCGGCGGAGGGTCGGCTCTACCTATCCGATGGGAGCGGGACGTTCCACGCGTTTGCACAGGCCGATGGCGCGACGACCTGGTCGTCGTCGGATACGTACCGGACGCCGAGCCGGGCAATCGCCACCGACGGCAGCGTCTACTTCGCCACCGGCGACGGCTTCGTGGTCGCCCTGGATGCTGCCACTGGCTCCGAGCGTTGGCGGCTTCAGCTGCCGGCCACGATCGGGTTGGGCACGCCGGCGTACGCAAATGGCCGCCTGTACGTCGGCACGGCCACCGCCCTCGTGGCCGTCGACGTCGCCGGGCCTCGCATTGCCTGGACGGCCGACACGGACGGCGACCTGACCGGCAGCGCGATGGTCGCCGACGGGATCGCCTATATCGGCGCGGCCGCGGATGGCTCGGCCACAGGCACCCTGCATGCCTTCGACGCGGCCTCCGGCCGGCCGTTGTGGACCGCGGCGGAGCCCGACCACGGGGTCCCGACGGCCGTGGACGGCGTCGCCTACTCCGGGTCGTTCGACGGCGAGCTCGCGGCCTTCGACACGTCGACCGGGGCGACGCGTTGGGCGGTCCGGCTCGGGGGCGACGTGAAGGCCTCGGTCGTCACGGCAGGCGTGCTCTACGCAGCGTCCGCGAATGCCCACCGGATCTACGCGCTCGATGCCGCCACCGGCGGCGAGCTGTGGCACCTCGACCTCGATGGCGCACCCAGCTGCTGCATCGCCGTCTCGCAGGGCGCGATCTACGTGGGCACGCTCGCTGGCAGCGTCTACAAGATCGTTGGAGACGGTTCGACCCTCAGCCCGCAACCGCTGGTTCCGCCGCCCGGCGAGCCGAGCCCGATCGAGGGCGCCTCAGCCGGCACTGGCTCCGAAGCGCCCGTGCCGATGATCGGGACCCCTGCCTGGACGACGTCCCTCGAAGGCATGGCGATCGCACCGGCGAATCAGATCGCGGTCGACCCCACGGGCCGAATCTGGGTCCCCGAGGCGAACGGCGATCGCATCGCGATCTTCGACCCCGAGGGCAACCTGCTCGAGCAGTGGGGCACGTCCGGCAGCCGGCCCGGCCAGTTCGACTTCAGCAGAGGCAACGGCGACGGCTACGGCACGCTGGCGTTCGCGAAGGACGGCGGCTTCTACGTCCTCGACGTCGGGAACCACCGAGTCCAGCAGTTCGACGCCACTCGACACTTCGTCCGCGAGTGGGGAGCCTTCGGCAACGGCCCGAAGCAGTACGAAGACCCCGTGGGGATCGCCGTGGCGCCCGATGGCAGCATCTGGGTGCTCGACGATGTCAGGAGCGTCGTCGAGCACTACACGCCCGAGGGCACCGTGCTCGGGTCGTTCGACCCGTTCTCGGGGACTCCCGACAACAAGGGCGCGAACTCGCTCGCGATTGATGGCCAGGGCAACCTGTACGTCTCGGTCGCGGAGCCGAACAAGGTCGCCGTGTTCGACTCGGCAGGTCGCTTCCTGCGAGACGTGGGGCTCGGCGTCTTCACCGAGCAACCGGGCAACATGGCGGTCGACGCCGCCGGCCGGCTCTTCGTCACCCAGGGCCCGGACCGTGGCGGTCTCCCGGGGATCCTCGTTTTCGCGCCTGACGGATCGCTCATCGGCGGCTTCGGCCCCGAAGGTGACGGGGATGGCCATGTCGTCTTTCCCGCCGGGGTCGCCCTCGACGGCCAGGGTGGGCTGTACGTGGAGGACAGCGAGCCCGAAGCCGCCCGGTTGTTCCGCGTGCAGCTCGGGCCGCCGTTCACGCCGTGAATCGAAAGACCCGGATCGGCTGACGATCCGGGTCCTTGGGTTTCAGAGCTCTGGTTCCGAGGCCCGTCGAGGGCCCCGTGCCGAGAGGAGTCTGGGGACTACCCCCGCATGGTGCGGAAGCAGTCGGAGCAGTAGACGGGCTTGCCGCTCGTCGGGCGGAACGGGACTCGCGCCTCGTTGCCGCAGTTCGAGCAGGTGGCGGTGAACATCTCCCGCGGGCCCCGGTCGTAGCCACCGCCCGAGTAGCCACCGCCGGAGCTGTAGCCACCGCCGGAGCTGTAGCTGCCGCTGTCGCTGTAGCCGCCGGAGTAGCCGGCGCCTGTCGACTGACGAGCCGCCTTGCGGGCCGCTCGATCGGCCGCGCAGCGCCGCGGCTCCGTGAAGCCACGCTGCGCGTAGAAGTCCTGCTCGGATGCGGTGAAGATGAACTCCTGTCCGCAGTCCGCACAGGTCAGGGTCTTGTCCTGGTACAAAAAGAACTCCTCTCGGTAGCGCCGCCGCGATCCCCGCTCGGGTCTCGCGTCAGCCGTGAGAGGAGTCCGGTTTCGGGTAGGAGCTACACGTATGCTGTCGCGGCCTTCCCGCGACGTTGGGCGGGCGCAGCATACGCAATCGGAGCGATCCTGCCTAGTCCCGTTTTCCGTTCCGAATTCTAACCGATTCGGGCCGGTTCATGGGTTAGCCACCTAACTCAACGCTCAGGTTGGGCCCAGGCACGGGAGCGAGCGACGGCACGGGACCAGCCGGCACGCAGCGCGAGGCGCCGCTCGGCGGGCATCCCCGGCTCGAAGCGGCGGTCGAGCTGCCAGTTCGCCGACAGCTCCTCGAGTCCCGACCAGAAGCCGACCGCGAGCCCGGCCAGGTAGGCGGCGCCCAGCGCGGTCGTCTCGGTGACGCTCGGCCGCTCGACCGGGAGGTCGACGAGATCCGCCTGGAGCTCGAGCAGCAGGTCGTCGGTCGCGGCCCCGCCATCGACCCGCAGCGAGCGCAACGGCGAGCCGGTGTCGGCCGCCATCGCCTGGAGGACGTCGGCGACCTGGTGGGCGATCGATTCGAGGGTCGCCCTGGCGATCGCCGGGAGCCCCGTCGATCGGGTCAGCCCGACGAGCGTCCCGCGGGCGTACGGATCCCAGTACGGCGCGCCGAGCCCGGTGAACGCCGGCACGAGGTAGACGCCGCCGGTGTCGTCGACCTGGCGCGCGAGCGCCTCGACGTCCGACGAGCGCTCGATCGCGTGGAGTCCATCCCGGAGCCATTGGACCGCCGAGCCCGCCGAGAAGACCGAGCCCTCGAGGGCATAGGTCGCCGGCCCGCCGGCGTCGAGCTGCCAGGCGATCGTCGTCAGCAGGCCGTGGCTGGAATCGATCGCGTCGGCGCCGGTGTTGAGGAGCAGGAACGCGCCGGTCCCGTACGTGTTCTTGGCCTGGCCCGGTTCGAAGCAGGCCTGGCCGAACGTCGCGGCCTGCTGGTCGCCGGCGAGGGCCGCGACGGGGACCTGCCGGCCGAACAGCTCCGGGTCGGTCTCGCCAAGAAGGCCGGCGGTCGGCCGGACCTCTGGCAGGACGGCGCGGGGCACCCCGACGAGGTCGAGCAGCTCGTCGTCCCAGTCGAGGCGGTGGATGTCGAAGAGCAGCGTCCGGCTCGTGTTCGAGACGTCGGTCGCATGGACGCGACCGCCGGTCAGCCGCCACAGCAGGAACGTGTCGACGGTGCCGAAGGCGAGCTCGCCGCGCTCCGCACGCGTTCGGAGGTCGGTGGCGCCATCGCGACCGGGCGAGTCGAGGATGTGCGCGATCTTCGGGCCGGAGAAGTACGCATCGAGCGGCAGCCCGGTCCGAGCCCGGAACCGCGGCTCGTGGCCCGCGGCCCGCAGCGAATCGCACGCGCGGGCGGTGATCCGGCTCTGCCAGACGATCGCGTCCGCGACCGGCTCGCCGCTCGCGCGGTCCCAGACGATCGTCGTCTCGCGCTGGTTCGCAATCCCGATCGCCGCGATGCGGTCCGCGCCGCCGACCGCCGCGACGACCTCGCGGGCGACACCGAGCTGGCTCGACCAGATCGCCTCGGGGTCGTGCGTCACGTGGCCGGGCGATGGGAACCGCTGCTGGAACGGCTGCTGGGCGCTCGCGACCGGCCGGCCCGAGTGGTCGAACGCGATCGCCCGCGACGAGGTCGTGCCCTGGTCGAGGGCGAGGATCAGGCGGTCAGCCAAGGTCACCGTCGGGCCATGGCACGCCGTACTCGCGGCGCGCCGTCTCGACGTACGAGGTCACCTCGGAGGCCTGGCGCCCGTCATCCCAGCCGAGCTCGGGGCCGAGGAGTTCGGCGACCCGCGGCGCGATCGACGCGCCCCGAGCGGGCAGCACCTGGACCAGCCGCATGCGGCGCGCGAGCACGTCGTCGAGCGAGCCAGCGAGCTCCCTGCGGGCCGCCCAGACGACCTCGGCCTCGAGCTGGTCGATCCCCTCCCCGAGCGGCCGGACGAGGTCGAGCTCGCGGCCCTGCGCGAGGACCTCGCTGGCCTCGGTGCCGTGGCGGTCCACGAGCGCCCGTGCCGTTCGGCCGTCCATGCCCGGCTCGAGCGCCAGCCGAACGGCCAGCTGATCGAGCGCCTCGCGCGGCGCCGCCCCGAGCAGCGGCAGGTCGCCTGTCTGGGAGGGTCGAGCCGACGCCATCCCGTGACCGACCGCGGCATCGACGGCATCGCGGGCCATCACCCGGTATGTCGTGTACTTGCCGCCGGAGATGCGGACGAGCCCGGACGGGTCGCCACTGACGCGGTGCTCGCGCGACGCCTTGACCGTCGATCCGCCGGGGTCGCCGACGAGCGGCCGCATCCCCGCGTACGTCCCCACGATGTCGGCACGGCCAAGATCGAGGTCGAGATAGCGGTTCGTCGTCTCGAGGAGCTCGTCGACGTCGGCGTTCGGGGCCGAGATCCGCTCCGGTGGCCGGGCGTCGGGATGGTCGGTCGTGCCGATGATCCAGTGCCCCGGCCACGGGATGATGAACACGACCTTGCCCTTGACCCGGAGCGTGATGCCGCCTCGGGCATCGAGCCGCTCGCGCCGGATGACGATGTGCGAGCCGCGGCTGGGCTGGAACGAATCGGCCCCGTCGAGGGCGGCGAACCGCTCGGCCGGCCGCGCCGCCCAGACCCCCGTCGCGTCGACGACGTGGTCGGCCCGGACGTCGAGCTCCGCGCCCGACTCGAGGTCGGTCACATGGGCGCCGGCGATCCGGCCGTCCTCCTCGAACGGCCTCGCGGCGTGGACCCGGGTCGCCGCGACGGCGCCCATCGACTGGGCCGTCCGGACGAGCGTCAGGGCGAGCCGGGCGTCGTCCTCGACCCCATCGTGGTAGACGATCCCGCCGGCGAGCCCGCGCGACCGCAGCTGCGGCGCGAACCGCCGGGCGCCGGCGGGCGTGAGGTGCCTTGCGAAGCCGCCGTCGCGGTACGAACCGAGGAGGTCGTACAGCAGGATCCCGGAGCCGTAGAAGGCCTGATGGAGCAGCGGGATGCCGTAGACCGGGAACAGGAACGGCTCCAGCGAGACGAGATGCGGCGCGATCCGGAGCAGCCGCGAGCGCTCGGCGAGGGCCTCGGCGACGAGGCCGAAGTGGAGCTGCTCGAGATACCGGAGGCCGCCGTGGATCAGGCGGGACGAGCGGCCGGACGTACCCGACGCGATGTCGGACTGCTCGACCAGGGCGGCGCGCATCCCGCGACTTGTGGCGTCGAGCAGCGCGCCGGCGCCCACGACACCGCCGCCGACGATGAGCACGTGGAAGCGCTCGTTCGCCAGTCGCTCGAGGGAGGCGGCTCGCTGGGCGAGCGCGGGGGCCTGGGC
>JBKPRF010000218.1:0-3664 GCA_046734475.1 Chloroflexota bacterium | reverse complement strand
CCGTCACCTACCGCGGGCGGCTCGCGCTCCGCGACGTCGATCTCCAGATCGGACGCGGGGAACGGGTCGCGCTCATCGGCCCGAACGGCGCCGGGAAGTCGACGCTGCTCCGGGCGATCGCCGGGGTCGTCGCGCCGGTCGCCGGCTCCGCCCGCCTCGACGGCGTCCCGGTCACGATGCTCGATCGCCTCGCGGTCGCCAGGCGGCTGGCCGTGGTCCCCGAGGTCGCCGCCTTGCCGTTCGCCACCACGGTCGAAGAGGTCGTCGCGCTCGGCCGGCTGCCGCACGAGCACCCGATCCGAGGGATGCGACCGGCCGATCGATCGGCGGTCGCGGCGGCGATCGAGCAGGTCGGCGTCGGGCACCTCATGGGCCGGGACGCGAGGGAGCTGTCGCTCGGCGAGCGGCAGCTCGTCCTGCTCGCGATGGCCGTCGCCCAGGACGCGCCGGTCCTCGTCCTCGACGAGCCGACCGTGCACCTCGACCTGCGTCACCAGGTCGAGGTCATGGAGCTCCTGGCGGACCTCAACGCCCGGAACGGCACGACGATCCTGGCCGTGCTCCATGACGTCGGGCTGGCGGCGCACTTCTTCCCCCGGCTCGTGCTGCTCGACGGCGGGCGGCTTGTCGCCGACGGGACGCCCGCGGAGGTGCTCGCGCCCGACCGCATCCGGGATGTCTTCGGGGTCGACCCGGCGCTCGTCCGGCTGCCCGCGTCGCTCGCGGGTGAGGTCAGCCGAACGCGGCCTGGCTGAGGGTCGCGATGGCCTCGACGTTGACCCGGATGTCGAGCTCGGGTCGCGGCATCGTCGCGGTCGGCCCGAACCCGACGACCCGGGCATTCGCGGCGATGGTCGCCATCGCCCGCGCCGCGGTCTCGAGCGACAGGCCGCCGGGCTCGGGCATCGCGACGGACAGGCCCTCGGTCTCGTCGAGGGCGTCGAGGTCGAACGCGATGTAGAGGCCGTCGCAGCGCCGGCCGACGACCCGGGCCCAGCCCTCGAGCGCGGCCATTCCGGCCTCGGTCGCGAGCATGCCGGCGCCGAACAGCGCGACCTGCGACGCGGCCTGCATCCGCGACTCCTGCTCGTCGAGGACCTGGCCGCCGAGCAGAGCCGCGTCCTCCTCGCGCGCCGTCGGGCCGTCGCAGGCGCCGACGAGGTCCGGCTCGCCCCAGCCGAGCAGCATCGCGAAGGGCATGCCCCAGACGTTGCCCGAGGGCGTGGTGTCGGGCGTGTTCAGGTCGCCGTGGGCGTCGAACCAGGCGATGCCGGATCTCGCTCCCGGGTTCGCCTTCCGGAGTCCCGCCATCGTGGCCGAATGCGACGTGCAATCGCCACCGAGAATCAGGAGGCGGGCGTCCGGCGTCTCGGCGAGCGCCGCGGCGACCCGATCGCGGACCCGTGGCAGGTACCCCGCGATCAGCGCCCGGTTCTTCGCCCGGGGATCGGGATCCGGGGCCCAGCCCGGGTCGTTCGGGACGTCGCCGTGGTCGACCAACGCGACACCGTCGAGTGCCGGCACGGTCCGCAGGCGCTCGATCAGCCCGGCGTCCCGGAGCGCCGCCGGTCCGCGATCCATGCCGGCGAAGTGCCCGCCGAGAGCGGTGGGCGAGCCGATGATCGCGAGGGTCGACATCGCGGCGAGTCTAGGACCGGGATCCGGGTTCGCGTACCGTTCCGGCAGGAGGACCAGCCGATGGACCACGACCAGGCGACCGCCATGCTCAGGGCGATCGCGACGGGCTTCGACAGCCACGACCTCGACGGGATCATGCGGCACTTCGCCGCCGATGCCGTCTATGACTCGCCACGCGGCGCGGAACGCTTCGGCACGCGCTTCAGCGGCGCGGCCGCGATCCGTGACGGCTTCGCCGACCGCTTCGCCGGCATCCCGGACGTGCGCTACCAGGAGGACGAGCACTTCGCCGACGGGAACCGTGGCGCGTCAGAGTGGACGCTCTCGGGCACGACGACCGACGGCCAGCGGATCGAGGTCCGCGGCTGCGACCTGTGGACCTTCCGGGACGGCCTCGTCGTGAGGAAGGACAGCTTCTGGAAGATCCGCAGCTAGGCTCGCAGGCCCATGCGGATCGCCGACTTCGCCCTCGAACGGTTCTTCGCCCGCTGGGAGTTCGCGGTCAGGCACGTCGCCTGCGCGAGCGACGTCGAAGCCTGGCCGATGGCCGAGCTGCTGGCCCTCGCCGACGACAAGACCGCAGCCATGTGGGCCGGGCTCAGGCTCGGCTACACGGAATCGACCGGCCACCCGCTCCTTCGGCGCGAGATCGCCACGCTGTACGACACGCTCGAGGCCGACGACGTCCTCGTCTTCGCCGGCGCCGAGGAGGCGATCTTCTGCTTCTTCTCGACCGCCCTCGGCGAGGGTGACCACGCGATCGTCACGTGGCCCGGCTACCAGTCGCTGTACGACGTCGCCCGCTCGGCCGGCGCCCAGGTCTCGCTCCACGCCCTCCGCGAGGAGGATGGCTGGGCGCTCGACGTCGATCGCCTGATCCGGTCGTTCAGGCCGAACACCCGGGTCGTCGTCGTCAACGCGCCCCACAACCCGACCGGGATGCTGCCGACCGTCGAGGAATGGCGCCGGCTCGCGACCGCCTGCGCCGACGCCGGCATTCGATTCTTCGGCGACGAGGTCTATCGCTTCCTCGAGCACGACGGCGCCGCGACGCTGCCGGCGGCCGCGGACCTCGATGAGCGGGCGATCTCGCTCGGCGTCATGTCGAAGTCGTTCGCCCTCGCCGGGCTCCGGATCGGCTGGTTGGCGACGCGTGACCGCTCGGTCCTCGAGGGGTGCGCCCGGCTCAAGGACTACACGACGATCTGCTCCTCCGCCCCATCGGAGATCCTCGCGCTCATCGCCTTGCGGGCGAGGGATCGCGTCCTCGGCCGCAGCCGCGCGATCGTCGCCGCGAACCTGCTGATCGTCGATGCGTTCTTCGCCGACCATTCCGATGCGTTCTCGTGGGTCCGGCCGCGAGGCGGCTCGACCGCCTTTCCGCGCCTCATCGCCGGTGGTCCCGCCGGGACATCCGCCGAGGACCTCGCCGCCCGCCTCGTCGAGGCCACGGGCGTGCTCCTCCTGCCGTCCTCGACATTCGGCTTCGGCGACTCGCACTTCCGGCTCGGCCTCGGCCGGGCGGACCTGCCCGAGGCCCTCGAGGCGACGGGTCGGTTCATCTCGGGCACGGCGGCCCGCTGAGCGATGATCGAGGCGAGCTCGACGGACATCGAGCTTCGCCGACCTCCCCCGACCTCGACCCTCGAGTGGGCAGCGCGGGCGGAAGGTCACGGGTCATCCGTCGTGAGCGCGCGGTTCCTGACGGGTGGACGCTCCCACGCGAATCACCTGCTAGTCATCGAGGATCGCCACGGACGACGTCGGCGGCGTGTGCTGCGGCGGTGGGCCAGGCTCGGTTGGTCCGACGAGGACCCGGAGTTCGACGCCGCACGCGAGGCCGCCGCCCTCGCCAGGCTCGAACGGTTCGGCGTGCCGGCACCGCGGCTCGTCGCTGCGGACCTCGACGGAGTCGACACCGATGTCCCGGCGTTGCTCGAGACTGTCGTCCCCGGTCGGCGAGTGGCGCGACCGCGCGACCTCGGGACCTTCGTCGAAGGGCTCGCTTCGGCGCTCGAGCTCGTCC
>JBKPRF010000217.1:0-5514 GCA_046734475.1 Chloroflexota bacterium | reverse complement strand
CGGGTCGGCCCGTTCGGCACCTCCGAGCTCGCGGCGGTCGTGGCCTTCGTCGTCGGTTGGCTGGTCGTCCCGCTGCTCGTCCCCGCGGAGGTACCCGCCGTCCTCCGGTTCGCGATCCCCATCGTGGTGGGCGCCGTCCTCGGCACCGAGGCCTACATCCGGGCGATGCCCGATCGCAGCCGGCGGGCGTTCGAGGCGTTCAGCTGGCTCGGCGAGTGGGAGCTCGCCCAGGCCCGGACCGTCGCGCGCGGCTCGGTCCCGACGTCGCGCGGCGAGGCCGAGGAATGGCTCGGGGCGAACCCAGAGACGACGGCGAACCGCTGGATCCGGATCGAGGTCCTGCAGCTGGCGGGCCGGTTCGAGGAGGCTCGCGAGGCGGCAGGCCGCCTGCCGGACGGCACCCCCGACGACCGGTTCATCCGGGTCGAGGCGCTCGACGCGATCGACTGGCGATCGGGTGGCGCCGGCGATCCCGAGGCCGTCCGCGCCGCGGCCGCGGAGATCCTCCCGGCCGATGGCGACCCTCGCCTCCGGGCCGAGGTGTCGATCGCGACGGCCGAGGTCCGGCGCCGGATGGCCGACGGCCGGACGACGCCCGGCGACGCGCTGGAGCCGCTCCTCGAGGCGCGCCGGAAGCTCGGCCATCGAGCCGACGGCCAGGTCGGCCGGGCCCTGCGGCGGCGACTCCTGACCGCGACGCTGCTGGCCGGCTTCGCGCTCGGCGGGCTGCTCTGGCTCGTGAACCCCTTCGGCGGGCTCGGCTAGAGCCGGGTCTGGTACTCGCCGGTCCGGGTGTCGACCCGGATCGTGTCGCCCTCGCTCACGAACAGCGGCACGGTGACCGTGAGGCCGGTCTCGACGGTTGCCGGCTTGCGGGCGCCCTGGGCGGTGTCGCCGGCGAAGCCCGGCTCCGTGGAGACGACCGTCAGGTCGACCGTGACCGGGAGCTCGATCCCGATCGTCTCGCCCTGGTACGTCGTCCGATCGACGAGCATCCCGTCCTTCAGGTACTGGGTGCTGTCGCCGAGCTGCTCGCCGCGCAGCATGAACTGGTCGTAGGTGTCGGTGTCCATGAAGTGGAAGTCGTCGCCGTCGCGGTAGAGGAATTGCACTGGCCGCCGCTCCATCGAGGCGCGGGGCCACTTCGTCCCAGCCTGGAACGACCGCTCGATCGTCTGGCCGCGCTTGATGTTCCGGAGCGTGATCCGGACCTGGGCCGAGCCGCGGCCCATCTTGATGTGGTGATAGTCGAGGATCTGCCAGAGCTCGCCATCGAGCTCGATGGCGACTCCCTTGCGCAGCTCGCCGGTGCTGATCATGCGCTGGGCTCCGTGGCTGGTCGCGGGCACGACGGCCCCGAGGTCATCTGGGTTGGGTCCGGCATTGTATCCGGGGAGCCCCGGTTGCCAGCCGGCGCGGCCCGGCCAGGGTGCTTCGACTACGCCTTCTCGCGCTGGCGCAGCGTGTCGAGGCGCGCCTCGAACTCGGCCATGTCGATCTCGCCGCGGGCGAGCCGTGCCCGGAGCTCCTGCTCGGCCGGATCGCCGGTCGGGATGACTCGGCGGATACCCCAGACGATGACGCCGAGGATGAGAGCCGTCATGAGGATGATCACGACGAACGTGAAGCCGAAGATCGCCCCGAACATGCCCGTGATGTCCATGGCGGCGATCCTACAGCGCTGTCACCCCGGTCGAGAGCACGAAGTAGGCGAGACGTGACCGGTCAGGCACATCCCAACCGTGTAGGTCGGGCCGCTCGGAGGGAGCACCTGCAGCGCGTAGTACTCAGGTCCCGACGATCACCAGGTCGCGCGGGAAGTTCGTGACCTTCTCCATCCGGCCGGCGTCGACGTCGATCGCGACGAGGTCCTCGATCCGGACGCCGGTCTCGCCATCGAGGTAGATCCCGGGCTCGACCGAGAAGACCGTCCGGCGCGGGAGCGGCACGTCGGCGCTGCGACGGCCGAGGCCGGGCAGCTCGTGGGTCGCGATCCCGATGCCGTGGCCGAGGCCGTGGCCGTACGTCGGAAAGCGGCCGTCGGCCTCGATCGTCTGGCGGGCCAGGGCATCGAGTGACGGGCCGGTTGGCAGCGCCTCCCCGCGCTGGGCCCGCGGGATCGCCTCGAACAGCCGGTCGAAGACGACTTCCTGGGCTCGATGGACGAGGGCGTAGACGTCGGCGTCGCGGGACGTCGGCTCGCCGACGAACAGCGTTCGGGTCATGTCGCTGCGGTAGCCCTCGACCTCGGCCCCGAAGTCGAAGAGCAGGACCTTGCCGGTCTCCACCGGCCGCTCGCCGGGCTGGCCGTGGGGCAGCGCCGCCTCGGCCCCGGCGAGGACCGTGACCTCGAAGGCGAGCTGGTTCGCGCCGCCGGTCCGCATCCGCCACTCGAGGTCGAACGCCAGCTCGCGTTCGGTGACGCCCGGCCGGATCGACGGCAGGAGCGATGCGAGGGCCCGATCCGCCACGGCGCTCGCCGCGGCGACCCGCTCGAGCTCGACCGGGTCCTTGTGCTGGCGGAGCTCCTCGACCCAGCCCTCGATCGGCACGAGCTCGATGCCCGGGGCGGCGGCCTCGAGGCGCTCCCAGACGAGGTGCGGGATGTTCATCGCCTCGATCGCGACTCGGCGCACGCCACTCTGGGCCACGAGGTCCGCCCAGCGGTCGGCGAGGGCGTTGTAACACTCGAAGATCCGGGAGTCGGGGCTCTCACGCTCGACGAGCAGCGTGTAGCGGCTGTCCGCCAGAACCATTGCCTCGTCGCCGGTGATGAGGAACTTGCCCGAATCGCCCGAGCCCGCGATCTCGCGCTCGTCGAAGGGCAGGCCGGCGAGGTACCGCATGTGCTCCCAACGGACCCCGAAGTAGCCGTCGACGCCCTCCGCGGCCATTCGCTCGCGGAGCCTGTCGAGGCGGGCCGGACGGGCGGCGCGGTCGGCCTCGGCCCAGCGCCTCCGGTCGGCGGTCGTCGGCGGCGCGGCGAAATCGGCCGGGTGCGGCCAGCGATCGGGGCCGATACGGCCCGGCGAGCCGCTCATATGTAGCCGTACTTCCGGAGGTTCGCGTTCTGCTCGTCGAGGGTCTTGGCGAAGGCGTGGGTGTCGGTATTCGGGATCAAGACGAAATACAGGTAGCCGGCCTTCTGGTCGGGATGCAGCGCCGCGTCGATGTCCTCGACGGTCGGGGTCGAGATCGGGCCCGGGATGAGCCCGGCGGTCTGATACGTCTGATAGCCCTGCAGCGACGAGGGCACGTCGATGCTCGCGAGCCTGGCCTTGGGCCGGCCCCAGAAGAAGTACTTCTGCCAGTCCTCGAAGTCGATCTGGCCGAGCTTCACCGTGTCGAGCGCCCAGATCACGGTGGGGTCGGCGTTCAGGATCGGGGCGACCCCGTGCAGCCGGTCGAGGCGGTTCTGGTAGACGCCGGCGATGATCGCCCGCTCGTCCGGGTTCGCCGTCTCGTGCTCGACGATCGAGGCCAGGGTCAGCACCTGGAAGAACGTCATCTTGCGCGCGGCCGGGACCTCCATTCGGTCGCTGCCGACCGCGGCCACGAACTTGTCGAGCTCCATCTGGATCAGGTCCGCGGCCGTCGTGACGTGGAACGGGCCACCGCTCACCGAGGTGATGAGGGTGTAGGTCGCGGGATACAGGAAGCCCTCGAGGCTCGCGCCATCCGGGAGGCCCGCATCCTTCAGCCACGGATTGGCCGCGAGCAGGTCCGGCGTTGGATGCTTGGCGAGGTCGTAGAAGGCCTTGGCGTCGACGCCGGAGCTGATCGTCTGCAGGAGCGCCGTCTGCTGCTCGAGGCGGATGCCTTCGCGGAAGGTGACGGGCACGGTCGACATCGTGACCTTGGCCCGGACGAGCGCATCCGCGACGTCGGACGGCGCCATGTTCTGACGGAGCACGAAGGTGCCCGCCTGGAGCCTGGCGCCGAGGCCGGTCTCCAGCGCAACGTAGAGGAACGCCCGCTGGTTGAGGACGAAGCCGTTCTGCTGGAGGCGCGGCGCGATCGTGAAAATCGTGTCGGCGGGCTCGACGTCGAACGCCTTCTCGGTCGAGTCCGTACCGGCGGGCGCGGTCAGCGAGGCGCCGAGGTCCTGCTGCACGAATTCGGCGATGAACGCCCAGCGGGTGATCGTGCCGGGGTTGTCCCAGGCCCACGAGACGACGCCGGCGCTGATGAGCGGGCGGAACGCCGTGAGCAGCGCGACGAGGACGACGCCGGCGAGGGCCCCGCCGAAGAACAGGAAGCGCAGCGGACCCGGCAATCCGCGTCGCCGGCGCTCCTCCTGGCGGTGGCGGGGCGAGACGATCGGCGGGCCGCCTCGGCCGTTCGACGCCCGCCACGTCGGCATCGGCTTGCTGGACCCGTTGTCGGAGCGGTCGCGCGGCCCGCGACCGCTTCGAATCGTCATCGGGCGCGCCGCGCCTCGAGCTCGTCCTGGAGGATGATCGACGCGGCCTCTCGATCCACGCGGGCACGATAGCGCTCTCGCTGGGTCTTCGACGGCGGCCCGCCCGAGCGACCTCTCGGCATCGGTCCGAGGCGCTCCTCGGCGTGGTGGCTGGACAGGCGCTCGTCCCGGAGATGGACCGCGAGGCCGAGCGCGGCCTCGAGCTCCGCCGCCCAGGCGCGCGCCGCGGCGGCCATCGGGCCCTCGACGCCGGTGGCCTCGAGCGGCAGGCCCACGACGAGCTCGGTGATCCGATGCTCGGCGACCACCCGGCCCAGGGCGGCAGCGTCGATCGCCAAATCGCGCCCCCGTGCCAGCGTGGTGAGCGGCCGTGCCTCGAGGCCGTCGCCCTCCGCGATGGCCAGCCCGATCCGGCGCTCCCCGAGGTCGATCCCAAGGAGCCGGGTCACGGGGCCGGCGAGGCCTTCGGGCTGCCGACTGTCAGAGTCGCCCGGTCGCTGTTGGGGACCGTCGTTACCCAGTCGGGCCAGACGCTGATCTGCACGTCGCCATAGGCGTCGAGGCGGGCCCGCGCGGCCGGCAGGTCGAGCCCCTTGACCTGGGCCAGCAGCGTCGGGCCATCGACGCTCCGCACCTGCGAGGCGGCCGCGGTGACCGGGAAGGTCACGACCGAGCCGACGATCGTCGGCGTCCCGACATCGATCTGGATCGACGCCGGGTCGAGCGCCCAATCCGGTTGGACTTTCGCCTTGAGTCGCTCGGCGGCCACGACCTGGACCGGGCTGGCATCGACGCCGAGCACGGTGCCCTGGGCGCTCAGGCCGAGCTCGAACTCGCTCACCTGCTTGCCGACGAGCGTCTTCGGATCAACGGTCGGGGTCGTCGTGCCCAGCTGCGCGGTCGCCGGGTAGAGGATCATGCCCGACGGTACGTCCGGGGCCTGTCCGATCTGTCTCGAGAGCTCGTCCGGGAGTGCCGCGTCGAGCGTGGCAAGGGCCTTGTCGACATCCGCCTGCGACACCGCCGGCGCCTCCGTGTGGCTCCCGCCGGACGTCGCCTCGGGGTTCGTCACGTGGAGCGTGTTCTTGGCC
>JBKPRF010000216.1:0-3491 GCA_046734475.1 Chloroflexota bacterium | reverse complement strand
GGCCGCGTCGCCTGTCCGCGCTGCACTCGCGGCTCGAGGCGAGCGGGGCGGTCTTCGGCACGAAGGCCGGCTGGGAGCGGGCCGACCTGCATCGACCCGGACAGCCGTGGATCCGCAACGGCCGCGTGCCGCGCGATCGCGGCTGGACGAAGCCGGAGTGGTTCGAGCGGGTCGGAGAGGAGCACCGGGCGGTTCGCGAGCGGGTCGGGCTCATCGACCTGTCGTCGTTCGGCAAGATCGCGATCGCTGGGCCCGGTGCGTCGGCGCTCCTCCAGCGGGTCGCCGCGAACGACGTCGATCGGCCGGTCGGCTCGACGATCTACACCCAGTTCCTCGACGATCGCGGGGGCATCGTCGCGGACGTCACGGTCACCCGCGATGACGTCGATCAATTCCGAGTCGTCACCGGCGCCGGCTACCTTGCCGCCGACCTTGGCTGGCTGGTCGCCCGGGCCGCAGACGAGCCGCCGATCGAGCGGGTCATCGTCGAGGACCGGACCGACGCCTGGTCGGTGATCGGGCTGTGGGGGCCTCGCGCTCGTGACGTGCTCGGCCGGATCACGGCCGACCCTGTCGATGACGCGGCATTGCCGCTGCGCCAGGGTCGCTCGATCCGGGTCGGTGGGTTCGGCGTGCTGGCGACGCGCCTGAGCTACGCCGGCGAGCTCGGCTGGGAGCTGACGACCGAACCCGCGCACGCCGTCGAGGTCTGGGATGCCCTATGGCAGGCCGGGCAGCCGCACGGTCTGGAGCCGGTCGGGTACCGGGCGCTCGAATCGCTGCGGCTCGAGAAGGGCTACCGCTACTTCGGCGCCGAGCTGACGCCGCGCGAGACGCCGTTCGAGGCGGGGCTCGGCACCTTCGTCCGGCTCGGAAAGGCCGACTTCGTCGGCCGCGACGCGCTCCTCGCGAGACAGGCGGCCGAACCGGAAGGGCCGGCGCGTCGACTGCGGACGGTGGTCCTCGGTGGTGGCGACTGGCAGCCGATCTACGGCGGCGAGGCAGTCCGCCTGAACGGCGAGGTCGTCGGGCGGCTGCGGAGCGCCGCGTTCGGGTACACGGTTGGGCGAACCGTCGGCACCGTCTACCTATCGTCGGGCGTGGCCGAGGGTCAGCCGATCGAGATCGACGTCTTTGCCGACCGAGTCAGCGGTGAGGTCGCCCCCGACGTCCTCGTCGACCCGTCCGGCTCGAAGATGCGGGCCTGATCCGTCGTTCGACCGATGGCGAGCCGCCGCCGCGGGGCGAGCCTTCCGCCCAGACGGCGATGTCGCCGAGACAACGGAGGTTCGAACGCATGTCCCGACTGACCCGAACGGTTCGCGGCGCAGGCATCGCGGTAGCCCTCGCGCTGCTGGTGGCGGCTCCCGCGGCCGCGGCCCAGCCGACGCGGACCGTGATCGTCGCTGGTCCCGCAACGCACTACCCGGCGGGCACCGGGTGCGACTTCGACGTGACGGTCTACCGCCCTCGGGGCGGTTGGAACACCTTCACGGACTTCAGCGACGGTCGGGAGGCGATCGTCAACCACGTGGTCGAGCGGACCATCACGAACGACACCACCGGCGCGACGTTCGTTGAGACCTCGGTCGCCCACGAGGTCGATCGGTTCGATGGCGACCTGATCATCGGCGCGATCAATGGCCAGTTCATCTTCCAGTTCTTCCCGGGCGACGTTGGGCCGGATGGCGTGGTCCTCGACCACCTCCTGGCCCTCTACGTCCAGGGACGGGCGACCTACGTCGTCGACGGGACGACCTTCGCAACCCTGGCCATCAGCATCGTGGGTACGACGACGGACATCTGCGCGGCGCTCTCCTAGGCGAGCGTCGCCTCGCGGAGCCAGCCCTCGAAGTCGGGGCCGTCGAGCATCGCCGAGGCGCGCGCCCAGCGATCGTTCGCCCAGCCCCTGAAGTCGTAGTCGATCGTCGAGATCACCGCCTGGATCGCGGCCCAGAGGGTCCAGCCCACGTCGGACATGACCATTTGGAGCCGCATCCGGGCGACGAGCGCCTCGCCCTCCCGCGCGAATCGCTCGGGGCCAAAATAGGCGGCGGCGAGCTCTCGGAGGCGGGCGTCGTCGAATTCGAGCTCCTGGGCCGTGTTGCCGAGCTCGAACGTCGGGTCGTTGTTGCCGCTGTACTCGTAGTCGACGATCCAGAGGCGAGTGCCGTCGTCGAGGTAGTTCTCGGCGAGCAGGTCGTTGTGGCAGGGGACCGTGGGCAGCGGCCGCGCGGCGAGGGCGCTCTCGATCCGCGGGACCTGCGACAGCCGGTCGCGGTACCCGTCGGGGATCGGGATCGATCGCTCATCGACGAGG
This sequence comes from Chloroflexota bacterium, assembly GCA_046734475.1. Taxonomy (GTDB): domain Bacteria; phylum Chloroflexota; class Limnocylindria; order Limnocylindrales; family CSP1-4; genus UBA5189. The sequence continues at coordinate 1,171 of JBKPRF010000216.1, read as the reverse complement.
CGGAGGTAGCGCTCCGAGAGCCGGAACATGTCGAAGTCGTCGCGGAAGCGTGGCCCGGCGTGGAGACGCCGCAGGACCTCGGCGATCCGGACCGGCATGCCCGGCTCCTGGAAGGCCGCGTTCGACATCGTCCGGCCCGGCAGCCACTCGAGCAGGATCCCACCGCGCTTTCGGTCGACCTGCAGGACCTTCGGGCCGACGCCGGCCCTCGCCGCGGCCCGCGTGTTGAAGAGCTCGTTCTCGCGGTCCACCGCGAGCAGCTCCGTGGCCGGTCCAGGGCGCCGGAAGAACCACGTGCGCTTGCCCAGGTCGAGCCGGTAGTTCTGGTTCGTCAGGCCGCCGGAGATCGGCGTGATGCGGAGCTTCCGGGGATCCAGGCCGAGCGCCCGACCGATATCGAAGATCGCATCCATCGCCCGGGAGGGTAGCGTCCGGGGGCTGCCAGCCGGGCTCGACGTTTCGTCAGATAGCGATGGCCCTGGTAGCAGGCAAGCTATCGGCCGTGGCCTGCCTCAGGGCCGAGCGTCCGGCAACGGCGCAGGCCGAGCCGTTACGCTCGGAGCATCGAGCGGCAGGGGAGGGTCGAGGCGCTTGGTCGAGCACGCGCAGGCGGTGATCATCGGCGGCGGCGTGGGCGGGACGTCGATCGCGTACCACCTGACCGAGCTCGGCTGGAAGGACGTGGTCCTCCTCGATCGGGCCGAGTTGACGAGCGGGTCCACGTTCCACTCGGCCGGGCTCGTCGGGCAGCTCCGATCGAGCGTGACGCTGACCCGGATGATGATGTACGGCGCCGCGCTCTATCGGCGGCTCGAGGCCGAGACCGGGGTCAGCGTCTCTTGGCACGAGGTCGGCTCCCTGCGCCTCGCCTCGACGGAGCCGCGCTACGAGGAGCTCCAGCGCCAGGCCGGCTGGGCCAAGACCTTCGGATTGCCCCTCGAGCTCATCTCGGCGAAGGAGGCGCAGGAGCGCTTCCCGCTGATGTCGCTCGACGGCGTCCTCGGCGCGGTCTGGCTGCCGACCGACGGCTGGCTCGATCCGTCCGGCCTGGCCCAGGCGTTGGCCGCCGGGGCCCGCGCGCGCGGCGCCACGATCCGCCAGCACACTCGCGTTGTCGGCATCGGCGTCGAGAGCGGTCGCGTCAAGGGCGTTGACGTCGAGACGAAGGCCG
>JBKPRF010000215.1:0-2098 GCA_046734475.1 Chloroflexota bacterium | reverse complement strand
AGCCGTGGCGCCCCGTACAGCAGCCGCTCACGCGGATCCCCCGGGAGCCGATGCCCGGGGCGGGGTCGGGCCCAGCGGCCACCGCGCCCGCGGCGGCAATCGCCGCGCCCGCCCTCCCTTCGGCAGCCCAGGCGTCGACGGTCCCGACCGCTTCACCGCTCTCGCCCGAGGCACGCCTGCCCGCCTGGGACGACCAGGCGGGGTCGACCCTCGGCCTGTGGGGCTGGTTCCGGGAGAAGTTCAACGCCCGGCCGATCCGGGCCGATCGCAGCCGAGCCCTCGAGGCCGAGCCCGGCGGCCGGCTCGATCGGCTCGACGTCTGGATGCTCGTCTTCCTCGTGATCAGCCTGTTGACCGTGCGGATGTGGCGGCTCTCGGAGCCGTACCGCTTCCACTTCGACGAGGTCTATCACCCGCGGACCGCGATGGAGTTCCTCCAGGACTGGCGCTACGGCCTGTCGCACGAGATCTACGAGTGGACCCATCCGCACCTCGCGAAATACGCGATGGCGGTCGGGATGGAGGCATGGGGCGACGACCGGACCGACGCGACGAGCGAGCTCGGCGTCCCGGTGACCGACGCCGCGATCGAGCCTCGTTGGGACCAGCGCACCGACGCGTACGACGTCACCGGCGACCGGCTGTGGCTGACGACCGGCGGCGAGGTCCGGGCCTACGACCTGGCCACGCGGTCCCTCGTGGCGACCGTCGCCCTGCCGGGAGCCAGCTCGATCGCCGTCGACGGCACCGACCACCGGGTCTTCGTCGGCACCCAGACCGGCGAGATCGAGACGATCGACACACTGCCGCTCGACGCGGCCAGGGCGGCGGGCACGACCGCGTCGCCCGAGGCCTTCGGCTTCATGACCCTCGACGGACCGATCACTGACCTCCTGGCGACGACGCAGGGCCAGGCGCTCGTCGCGGTCATCCCCGGCCCGAACGCGTCGGCCGCGGTCGTGGTGGTCAATCGCGAATCGGCGAGCGAGCTCCACCGGACGACGTTCCACGAGGTCGCCCAGCTCGCCGAGTCGGGCGGCGACATCGCCGTCGCCGAGCGGGGCGGCGTGACGTTCCTTGACGAGCAGACCGGCCAGCCAGGCGTGACGGTCCACCTCGACGGGCCGGCCCGCGGCCTGGCCGACACGACCGACCTGAGCGACGACCCCCTGTTCGTCTCCGTGCGATCGGCAACCGGCCCGCTCGTCGAGACGATCACGCGGAAGGGCGAGGCCAACGTCCCGGCGCAGGCGACGAAGTTCACCCTGCCCGGCGACACGGCCGGCTGGGTGTACTACGACACGGCCACCCAGACGATCCACGTGCTCGGCTCGGTCCAGGGCGACCCGGCCAAGACGCCGACGGTGTACGCCATCGAGCCGCACGCCAATCCGCCCGCGGTCTACGCCGACGCGACGTTGCCGGCCACGCCCGCCGCGATCGTCCTCGACGCCAGCGATCGCTATCCCGACGCGGACCGGGAGCAGTTGCTCTCACTCTCGCCGGACGGCCAGCTGGCGGCCATCGCGACCGGCGAGCACCCGTTCGCGTGGCGGCTCCCGGGCGTCCTCGCCGGCGTCGCGATGGGCGCCCTCATCTACCTCCTCGCCAGGCTGCTGTTCCGGCGTCGCTGGATCGCCGTGGCAGGCGCCTTCCTGACCCTCGCCGACGGGATGCTCTTCGCCCAGAGCCGGATCGGCATGAACGACGCCTACGTCGGGCTCGGGATCGTCGCCGCCTACACCCTGTTCGCGGCGCTGTGGCTGCGACCGGGCGACTCGCGCCGCCACTGGATCGCGTTCTGGCTCGGGATGCCGGTCATCGGGCTGACCCTCGGGCTGGCCCTCGCGTCGAAATGGGTGGCGGCCTACGCGATCGGCGGCCTCGGGATCCTCGTGCTCACCCGCAGCGCGCTCGGGCGGCTGGTCCTCATCGCGGGCCTGATCGTCATGACGACCGTCCTGGGCTATCTCGCGATCTCGGTGCCGGAGGGCGAGGCCGGGGTGGGCGCGATCCCGAACTACCTGTTCCTGTTCATCATGGTCGGGCTGACGCTCGCGGCTGTCGTCGCGAACGTCCTCCATCCGATCGCCTGGTC
>JBKPRF010000214.1:0-2366 GCA_046734475.1 Chloroflexota bacterium | reverse complement strand
CTCCTGACCGGCGTGACCCGCGGCGTCGTCCGGCTGTTCGGGGTCCAGATGAACCAGGAGGCGGCGATCACCGCCGAGGAGCTGCGGCTCATCGTCGAACGCGGTGGCGAGCAGGGCGTCCTCGAGGCGGAAGAGGAGCAGATGATCAACGCGGTCATCGAGCTCGGCGAGCGGCGCGTTCATGAGGTCATGGTTCCGCGCGTCTCGATCGCCGGGCTTCCGGTCGCCGCGACGTTCGACCAGGCCATCGAGCTGGTCGTCAAGGAGGGCCACTCGCGGATCCCGGTGTGGGAGGACTCGATCGACGAGATCGTCGGCATCCTCTATGCCAAGGACCTGCTGCCGTACCTTCGGCCCGACGCCGACGAGCATCCGGCCCTCCGGAAGCTGCTCCGGCCGCCGGTCCTCGTGCCGGAATCGATGACGATCGACGATCTGCTCCACGAGCTCCAGCGCCGGAAGGTCCACCTCGCGATCGTGCTCGACGAGTACGGCGGCACGGCCGGCCTCGTCACGATCGAGGACCTCCTCGAGGAGATCGTCGGCGAGATCCAGGACGAGTACGACGTCGAGGAGCCGATGATCGTGAAGCTGTCCGACACCGAGGCCCGGGTCGACGGCCGGGCCGATGTCGACGCCCTGGGCGATCTCTTCGACGTCGAGCTCGAGCTCGACGACGCCGATGAGTACGACACGGTCGGTGGCCTCGTGTTCCACCGGGTCGGCAAGGTGCCCGCGCCCGGCGACAAGGTCCAGCTCGACGGATTGACGCTCACGGTCGAGTCGACCGACGGACGGCGGGTCGGCAAGGTGCTCGTCGTCCACCGGCCGTCCGAGCCGGGTGCGGCCGACGACGAGGGCGATCGCTAGGCGCTGATCACCGAGCGGACGATCGCCTCCAGCCGCTCCTGTGCCGCGCCGTCGACCACGCCCGCGGCGGCCAGCTCGGCGAGGGCCCGGTCGCGATGGAGGACCGCCTGGTCGCGGGTGTACTCCCGGGCGCCGGCAGCCTCGAGGAGGGTGAGGATGTCTCCAACTGCGGCATCGTCCAGCGACTGGGCGGCGTAGCGCGAGGCGAGGCGGGCCCGGGCGGCCGGATCGGCGTGCTCGAACGCATAGATCACCGGCAGGGTCTTCTTCTTCCGGGCGAGGTCGGTCGGCTCCTTGCCGGTCGCGTCCTCGCGGCCCCAGATGCCGAGCAGGTCGTCGTTCAGCTGGAACGCGATGCCGAGGTCCCAGCCAAAGGCCCGGTAGCGGGCGATGACCTCTTCGTCCTCGGTGGCGAGAACCGCGCCGGCCTCGATCGAGCCGGCGATGAGGGCCGCGGTCTTGCGGCCGATCATGTCGAAGTACAGGTCGACCGAGAGCGCGTCGTCGTGCTCGCTCATCCAGATGTCGAGGTACTGGCCCTCGCACAACGCGACGCAGGTGTTGTCGTACAGGCGCATGAGTCGCAGCACGGTGCGATCCGGGAAGTCGAGCTCGGTGAGACGGTGGAGCGCGACGCGGCTCAGGCTGAACAGGATGTCGCCGGTGTTGATCGCCTGCGGGATGCCGTACCGAGCCCACAGGGCGGGCCGGTGGCGGCGCTCGCGGTCGCCGTCCTCGATGTCGTCGTGGACGAGGCTGAAGTTGTGGCCGAGCTCGACCGCCGCCGCGCCCGGCAGCGCCCGCTCGTACTCACCCGTGATCGAGGCGTAGGCCAGGAGGCCGAGCAGCGGCCGGATCCGCTTGCCGGACGGCCCCGAGCCGTCGAGGCCGAGGTGGTAGCGGCACATCTCGTAGAGGCCCGCCGTGGCCGGGTCGGTGTTCGTGATGACACGCTGGATCTCCGCCTCGGTGTCGGCGATGAGCCGGGCGACGTCGGGACCGATCGAGAGCGCCATCGCGATCGAGTGTAGCCGTACGCGCTCAAACGTGCGCATCGGAGGTAGCCGGTTAGGGGGCTGTTGGTGAACCTTCCGCGCGGTCGCTCGTGAACATATCCACCCCGATGGAGGTGAGAACCCAGACGCGATCCACGCCGACGGCGAGGCCGAGGATATCCGCGTCCGCGTCGACGTCCGAGGTGGTCCAAGCAATGGGATCGACCAGTCCGGTCCGGAGATCGAAGCGATAGATGCAGCGGTCTGTCGTGAAGGCCCAGCCGGTCGTGGCGGAGCCGGAGACGAAGCTTCTGGCGTCTGTGTCCGACGGTAATGTCCCGATCGGCTCGAGACCACCGTGTCCGACGCGGTTCAACTCCCAACCGGTCCGCGCGGTCGTCGGTAGGTACACATCGGGCCCCTCAACCAGGGGTGCTCCGGCCGTCGTGCCGACGGCCACGATGTCGGTGAGTTTCCCCGACCCCGACCCGGCATCGATTC
>JBKPRF010000213.1:0-2759 GCA_046734475.1 Chloroflexota bacterium | reverse complement strand
GCCTGACCGAGATCGAGGCGACCAGCTTCGTCTCGCCCAGGGCGATTCCCCAGTTGGCCGACGCGGACCAGCTCTTCCCGCGCCTCCCGCACCGGCCGGGCGTCCGGTTTCCCGTCCTCGTCCCGAACCAGCGGGGCATGGCCCGGGCCGAGGCCGCCGGGGCGAGCGCGCTCGCCGTGTTCACCGCCGCCACGGACGCGTTCACCCAGCACAACATCGGGATGACGATCGACGAATCGATCGCAACCTTCGAGTTGGTCCTGGCTCGCGCGGCCGAGCTCGGCTGGTGGCGCCGCGGCTACGTCTCGACCGCGTTCGGGTGCCCGTACACCGGCGCGGTCGATCCGCATCAGGCGGTCGCCGTCGCTGTCCGCCTCCTCGACCTGGGCGTCGACGAGATCTCGTTCGGCGACACGATCGGGGTGGGTGTGCCCGGCCAGGTCCGGGCCCTGGCCGAGGCCGCGATCGCCGAGGGCATCGAGACGAGGCGGATCACGTTCCATTTCCACGACACCCGTGGCACGGCGCTCGCCAACGTCGTGGCCGGCCTCGATGCCGGCATCCGCTGCTTCGACAGCTCAACCGGCGGGACCGGTGGCTGTCCGTACGCGCCGGGGGCGGCCGGCAACCTCGCGACCGAGGATCTCGTGTACCTCCTCGACGCCGAGGGCCTCGAGACCGGGGTCGACCTCGACGCGGTCCTGGCAGCGGCGAGATTCATCACGACGACGCTCGGCAAGCCGCTCGCGTCGAAGGTCGGCCAGGCCGGCGGCTGGGACGCCTCGACGGGCCGGCCTCTCGGCCGGGCGTGAGCGCGGGGCCGCACGCGCGAAGTTGCTAGCATCCGCGCCACCATGAACGGAGTCGTGCTCGTCCTGAACCAGGATTACGAGCCGCTGAACGTGACCAACCTGCCCAGGGCGTTCAGGCTCGTGTTCGGTGAGAAGGCCGAGGTCCTCGAGTACGACCACCAGGTCATCCACACGGTCAGCCGCGAGTTCCACGCGCCGTCGGTCATCCGGCTGCAGCACCGGATCCGGCGCCCCCGGCCGCGGGTCAAGCTGACCCGTCGCGAGGTCTTCGCCCGGGATCGCCACACCTGCCAGTACTGTGGCCGCCAGGCCGCGGACCTGACACTCGATCACATCGTGCCCCGCCACCGCGGCGGCAGCCACACGTGGGACAACCTCGTCGCGGCCTGCAAGTCGTGCAACCACCGGAAGGGCGGCAAGACCCCGGACGAGGCCCGAGTCCGTCTCCTGCGCCAGCCGTTCGAGCCCCGCAGCGACCTGTACTCGCTCTTCACCCCGTACCTCGCCGACGAGCGCAACGGGGCTTGGCGGACGTACCTGTTCCTCGGCCGCAACTAGGTTCGGCGGCGACGCCTCGCCCCTGACTCGCGCCGGCGCGCGTGGCACTCTCCCCTGATGGACATCGAGGTCCCACGGTCCGTCGCGACGCTCATGGAGCGGCTCTGGGCCCACGACCAGGCGGCGTACGTCGTCGGGGGCTCGATCCGCGACACGCTCCTCGGCCGGCCGGCAGCCGATTGGGACCTCGCGTCCGACGCTCGGCCGGATCGCCTGCTGGCGATCTTCCCGGGCTCGGTCTACGAGAACCAGTTCGGGACGGTCGCGGTCCGTGAGGGCGACACGATCCACGAGATCACGACCTTCCGGAGCGACCACGACTACGCCGACTTCCGGCGGCCCCACCGGGTCGAGTTCGGCGACTCGATCGACGTCGACCTGGCGCGCCGCGACTTCACCGTGAACGCCCTTGCCTGGGGCGCCGCCGCGCCCGAGGTCCGCTCGGGCTCGGTCGTGGCGACCCGGCCATCCCTGGTGGATCCGTACGGCGGCGTCGCGGACGTCGAAGCGCGCGTCCTCCGCGCGGTCGGCGAGCCCGACACCCGCTTCCGGGAGGACGCGCTCCGGATGATCCGCGCGATCCGCCTCGCGACAACCCTCGAGTTCACGATCGAGCCGGCAACGCGGCGGGCGGTCGAGGCCAACGCCGGGCTGGTGGCGCACCTGTCCGGCGAGCGGATCGCGGTCGAGCTCGAGAAGCTCCTCGACGCGCCCCGGCCGTCGGTCGGGCTGCGGTTGCTCGCGGACACCGGGATCCTCTCGGTCATCGCCCCGGAGCTCGCGGAGCAGCGCGGGATACCCCAGAACAAGACCCCCGGCGAAGACCTCTGGGACCACACCCTCCGCTCGGTCGACGCGGCGCCGGCGAGCCGGCCGGTCGTGCGGCTGGCGGCACTCGTCCACGACGTCGGCAAGCCGGCGACGATCGACGACGGGCCGTTCCGGGGGCACGAGACGGTCGGCGCCGAGACCGCCGCCGCGCTCCTCGACCGGCTCCGGATGCCGAAGGCGGTGACGAGCCGCGTCGTCGAGCTGGTCCGCCACCACATGTTCACCTACGACCCGAGCTGGGGCGACGCCGGCGTCCGTCGCTTCATCCAGCGGGTCGGCCGGGACGCGCTCGAGGACCTGTTCGCGCTCCGGGAGGCGGACAACGTCGGCAGCGGCACGGAGCCGGGCGCCCACGGCCTCGCGGAGCTGCGCCGCCGGGTCCACGAGCAGCTCGCGGCCGACGTGGCCCTCGACCTGCGGAGCCTGGCGGTCGATGGCGACGACCTCATGGCCGAGCTGGGGCTGCCGCCGGGCCCGACGCTCGGCCGGATCCTCGACGCGCTGCTCGAGCGCGTCGTCGCCGACCCCGGCCGCAACGACCGGGCGACGCTGCTGCTC
>JBKPRF010000212.1:0-4435 GCA_046734475.1 Chloroflexota bacterium | reverse complement strand
ACCTCCGGGGCTGTTCCTTCCTCGACCTCTTCGCCGGCAGCGGCGCCGGCGGCATCGAGGCCCTGTCGCGGGGCGCCGGTCGCGCGGTCTTCGTCGACCGTGACGGCGACGCGATCGCGACGATCGCCCGGAATCTGAAGGCCACCCGCCTCACCGATCGGGCGGTCGTCCGCCGGGCCGAGGCCGTCGACTGGCTCCGCTCCGGGGCCGCCGCGCCGGACGGGCCGTTCGATATCGTCCTCGTCGACCCGCCCTACGACGACCGCGCGGCGCTCACGTCGGCCCTCAGCGCGTTCGCAGAGGCAGGGGTCGGGACGCTCCTGACCGCGACCGGTGTCGTGATCGCGAAGCACGGCCGGCAGGCGGTCCTGCCCGCCAGAATCGGCCTGTTAGCATCGGTCCGCGAACGGCGCTTCGGCGAGTCGGTGGTGACGTTCCTGCGCTGGGCATCCGAGGATCAGGAGACCCGATGAAGGTCGCGCTCTATCCCGGCTCGTTCGACCCCGTGACGAATGGCCACCTCGACGTCCTGCGGCGAGCCCTGGCGGTCTTCGACAGGGTCGTCGTGGCCGTCCTCGAGAACCCCAGGAAGCAGTCGCTCCTGCCGGCTGACGTCCGGGTCGGCGTGATCCGGGCGGCGATCTCGGACGCCGGCATCGCCGCGGATCGGGTGGACGTGACGACGTTCGACGGCCTCACGGTCGACGCGGTCCACGCCAACGGCGCGACCTCGATCGTGCGGGGCCTTCGCGCGGTCTCGGACTTCGAGGCCGAGATGCAGCTGGCCCACAACAACCGGAAGCTCGCGCCCGACGTCGACACGGTCTTCTTCATGACGGCCGTCGAGCAGGGCTTCGTCAGCTCGTCGCTCGTGAAGGAGATCGCCTCGTTCGGCGGCGACATCTCGTCGATGGTCCCAGCCGCCGCGGCCGCGGCCCTCGCGGAGCGCCAGGAACGTCGCTGAGGGCGTCGGACGCGGCTGAGCGAACCTCGCCGAGCCGTCCGCGCGTGCCATAATCCCGACGTCGGTCCCCGCCCCGAGGGCTTCCGCTGGACATCATCTTCCTCCTCGAGCGGCTCGAGTCGCAGATCGCGACCGGGACCGGCGTCCCCATCACCGGCCGGGTGCTGGTCGATCGCGACGCGATCCTCGACCTCATCGACCAGCTGCGCGTCGCGATCCCCGAAGAGGTCAGCGCGGCCAAGCGGATCAACGCCGAAGGTGAGCGGATCATCGAGAAGGCCCACGACGAGGCGACGCGGATCGTCAGCCGGGCCCAGGAGCAGGCCGCGTTCCTCATCGGCGAGCGAGGCCTGACCGAGACCGCGCAGGCCGAGGGCCGCCGGATCGTCGAGGGCGCCGAGGACGTGGCCGCCGGCATCCGGGCCGGAGCCGACGACTATGCCGCCCAGATCCTCAACGCCCTCGAGCAGGAGGTCGTCAAGGCCCTCGCCGGGATCCGCAAGGGGATCGAGGTCCTCGATGACCGGCGGACCGATCTCCAGGAGGCGCCGGCCGAGGAGCGCGACGGCGTCGACGACGGGGACGCGGACGAGGACGAGCGCTTCGAGGCGATGGACGAGCACGAGGGCAGTCGGTCCGCACTGACGCGGTGAGCGTCGCGGCCCCCCTCTCGTATCCCCTGGCCGGCCTGCTGGCCGAGCCGATCGGCAGCACCCGCCACTTCCAGATCGACGGCGTGACGATCCCGCTGCCGGGTGAGCTTCGCCTGGCCGGCCCGATCGAGGGCCGCCTCGACCTCGCTCGGACCAATCGTGGCGTGCTCATCCGGGCCGCGCTGCACACGACCATCGAGGCCTCGTGCGCCCGCTGCCTCCGCGACATCGAGGTGCCGGTCGACGTCTCGCTCGACGAGGAGGCGCTGCCGAGCATCGACCTGACGAGCGGGGCCCCGATCGACACGACCGCGGAGCCGGAGATCGCCCGGCTGACGGACCACCACGAGCTCGAGCTGGGCCCGCTGGTAGCCGAGGCGATCTCGCTGGCCGAGCCGATCGCGCCACTGTGCGAGGAGGCCTGTCCCGGCCTGTGCCCGACCTGTGGCGAGCGGCTGGGTCCCGGCCACGAGGCCCATCCCGACGACGAGATCGACCCCCGGCTCGAGGCCCTGCGGGCGTTTCGGGTCGACGCCGACGACGAGACCCGCTAGACTCCGCGTCTTCGGACCGGTGGCTGGCGGAGCGTCGCCCCGGTCCTCGGAGCGCCTCGGTCGACTCACCCCCACCATCTCACAGGAGCCTGACTAGCCATGGGTGTGCCCAAGCGCCGCGTCTCCCATGCCCGCCAGGGAGAACGGCGCGCCCATCTCGCGCTCTCGCTCCCGCAGCTCGAAGAGTGCCCCCACTGCCACCAGCCCAAGCGGTCCCACCGGGCCTGCCCGAACTGCGGCTGGTACGCCGGCCGGCCGGTGCTCGAGCTGAAGCCGGCCAAAGAGGATCAGCCCGCCAGTTAGGCTCACCGTGTGAGCGGCACAGTCGACGCGCGCGTTGCCTCGCGATCCTCCGAGGACCGAGGCGACGCCCCGTTAGCCATCGGTCCGAGGATCTCGGCGGCGTGACCGCCGGCGTCCTGGCCCCCACCCCGAGCTCCGGTCCAGGCGTGCGTGTGGCCGTCGATGCCATGGGCGGCGATCACGGCCCCGAGGAGCTCGTGCCCGGCGTCCTCGAGTATGCCCGGCAGCACCCCGCCGACCGCCTGATCCTCGTCGGCGACGAAGTCCGCCTCCGCGCCCTGGCGCCGGCGATCCCGGGCAATGTCGAGATCGTCCATGCCTCGCAGGTCATCGAGATGCACGAGCACCCGGCGCTGGCCCTCCGCGAGAAGAAGGACGCCTCGATCCTCGTCGCCTGCGATCTCGTCCGGCGAGGCGAGGCCGACGCCATCGTGACCGCCGGCCACACGGGCGCCGGGATGGCCGCGGCGGTGCTCCGCATCGGCCGGCTGCCCGGGGTCGATCGGCCCGCGCTTGCCGTCCAGATGGTTCGCGAGGGGACGCCGTTCGTCCTGCTCGACATCGGCGCGAACCCCGACTCGACGGCCGAGAACCTCGCCCAGTACGCCCGGATGGGCGCGATCTTCGCCGAGCGCGTCCTGGGCATCGCCGATCCGCGCGTGGCCCTCCTCTCGATCGGCGAGGAGAAGGGCAAGGGCGACCTCCGGATCCAGCAGGCGACCGAGCTGCTCGACGCCTCCGGGCTTCGGTTCGTGGGCAACGTCGAGGGCAAGGACCTCACCGGCGACCATGCCGACGTCGTCGTGACCGACGCGGTCGCGGGCAACGTCGTGATCAAGTTCTTCGAGGGCCTCTCGACCTTCATCTTCGACCTGTTCCGGGCCGAGTTCCGGCGGTCATGGCGTGGCCGCCTCGCGTACCTGCTGCTGCGCCCGGGCATCGGCCGGATCCGGACCGTGTTCGACTACGAGACGGCGGGCGGCTCGCCGCTCCTGGGCGTGAAGGGCGCCGTGATCATCACCCACGGCCGGGCCCGCCGGCGGATGATCGGGTTCGCCTGCTCGGTCGCGGCCGAGACGGCCCGCGCCCGGGTGCCCGAGCTGATCGCGGAGGCGCTCCGATGAGCGGGCCGGACCTCAGGGTCGGCCATCACGTGATCGTCGATGTCGCGCGCCTCGCGGCGCTCGAGGTGCCCGAGGTCCTGCGGATCGGCCGCGGCGGCGCGCGCTGGCGGCGATTCCTGCTCGGCCCGCCGATCCGGGTCCACGTCCGGGATCGCGTCGTCGATGTCCGGCTGTGGTTCATCGCTCGCCCCGGGGCCGATCTCGTGGCCACGACCGACCGCGTCCGGGCCACGGTCGGGGCGGCGATGGAACGGCTCCTCGGCCTGAACCTCGGGACCGTCACGGTGCTTGTCGATGGCGTCGGCGACTAGGGCCTCGGATCGGATCCGGAGCCTCCGCGCCGGCCGTCGGGTCGCGCTGGCCGCGGTGTTCGAGGCCGAGTTCGGCCAGCGCACCGCCGGCGCGGTGCTCGAGCGCCAGCTGGCGGAGACCGAGGCCGATCCCGGCGCGGCCGAGCTGGCTCGCTCGATCGTCGGAATCGTCGTAGCGAAACGGGACACGATCGACGCTCGAATCGGGGCCGCGGCGCCCCAGTTTCCGGTCGTCCAGCTGGCCCGGATGGACCGGGCGCTGCTCCGTTGTGCCGTAGGTGAGGTGCTACACTCCGCGACGCCGGCCCGGGTGGCGATCGCCGAGTGGGTCGAACTGGCAAGGACCTACAGTGGGGACCCGATGCGGCGCCTCCTGAATGGCGTCCTCGGGACCATTGCACGCGAGACCTCAGGCGTCCCGGAATCGACACCCAGCTCCGAGGAGGGAGTCAGTGGCCACGACCTACGACAGGCTCAAGAAGATCGTCGTCGAGCAGCTCGGCGTCGATGAGGACGAGGTCAAGCC
>JBKPRF010000211.1:0-8687 GCA_046734475.1 Chloroflexota bacterium | reverse complement strand
CCTCATGGACCTCCTCGCCGCGGAGTCGGCGCGAGGCCGGACCGTCGTCGCGACGACCCACGACCTGGCGGCCGCGAGCCGTCACTTCCGCGAGGTGGTCGGGGTGAACCGCGGCATCACCGCGACCGGCGGCGTCGAGCTGCTCGCAGACCCCGACGTCCTCGCCCGGACGTACGGCGGCCACCTGCTCATGGTCGGCGAGCGCGGGGTCGTCCTCGACGACGCCCACCATCACGACGCGGAGCGGGGCGGCGAGCGTCACTTCCACGATCAGGGGAGCCGGCGGTGATCGACGCGATCGTCGGGCCTCTCGGCTACGAGTTCTTCGCCCGCGCGGTCGTCGCGGCCATGATCGTCGGGCTGGTATGCGCCGTCGTCGGCTCCTACATGGTCCTGCGCGGGCTCGCCTTCATGGGCGACGCCGTCAGCCATTCGGCGTTTCCGGGCGTCGTCGCGGCCTACCTCCTGAAGGGCCCCTTCTACGTGGGCGCGGCCATCGCCGCCGTCGGGACGGCCCTCGCCATCGGCTGGGTCTCGCGCCGCGGCAATCTCCGGGGCGACACCGCCATCGGGGTGCTCTTCGCGGGCATGTTCGCCCTCGGGATCTTCCTGTTCAGCCTGATCCCGAACTACGTCGGCGACCTGTTCGGGTTCCTGTTCGGCCAGATCCTCGGAATCGGGCCGGGCGACCTCCTCGGCCTGGCCGTGCTGGCGGTCGTGGTCCTCGCGACGGTGGTGCTCCTCTGGAAGGAGCTGCTGTACGCGACATTCGATCCACTCGGTGCCGCGGCCGCGGGCCTGCCGGTGAGCCGGCTCGACTACCTGTTCCTCGGCCTCATCGCGCTCACGATCGTCATCAGCCTCCAGGCCGTCGGCATCATCCTGGTCGTCGCGATGCTCGTGACCCCGGCCGCGACGGCCCAGTTGCTGACCCGCAGCTTTGGTCGATTGGTGGCCGTCGCGGTCGCGATCGGCGTTGCCAGCCCGGTCGTCGGGCTCTACGTCTCGTATTGGCTCAACGCAGCCAGCGGCGCGACGATCGTGCTCGTGGAGACGGTGATCTTCCTCGTGGCGCTCGTCGCCCGAGCGGCGATCCAGCGTCGCCCCCAGCGAACGGAGGAGCGCTAGCCCGCCGACCGGCTGGGCTGGCGGCGCTTCCTCGCGGTGCCCGGGGCATCGGGCGGCGCCTTCTGGTCGGCCTCCTCGTCGCCTTCAGCAGCCGCCGGGTCGACCGGCACCGGGACCTCGCGGGCCTGGAGCCGCTCGAGCACGACCTCGATGCCGGCCACGAGCGGGACCGAGACAACCGCCCCGAGGATGCCGCCGGCCACCGAGCCGATGAGGATGCTGACGAGAACCACGAACGGCGACAGGCCGACGCTGTTGCGCATCACGATGGGCACGAGGACGTTGCCCTCGATCGCCTGGAGGATCACGTAGGCGACGAGGGTGAAGAGCGCGGCTTCGGGTGAGACCGTCGTGGCAAGGAGGAGGGCCGGCACGGCACCGACCACCGGGCCGACGAGCGGGATGACCTCGGCGATCGCGGCGATGAGCGCCAGCAGCAGCGGCGCGGGCAGGCCGATGACGGTGTACGCGACGGCGGTCATGAGCCCGATCGTCGACATCAGCGTCAGCTGTCCCCGGACCCACAGGCCCAGCCGCGTCTCGACCTCGTTCCACGCGTCGCGGACACCCGCTCGGCGGTCGAGGGGCACGAAGGCCAGGGCGTAGCGCTGCAGGCGCGGCCGCTCGGTCAGCCAGAAGAACACGAGGAACAGCAGCGTGACGAGCGTCGCGGTGATGATCGCGACCGCGAGCGACACGTCGATGATGCTGCCCGCGCTCGGCGGCGGCCCCGGGCGGAAGGGCGCCTCGGCGGCGTCGATCACCGCCCCGATGCCGTTCGCCAGCGACTCCGGCCGGAGGCTCTGGGTCCATGCCCGCAGCGAGTCGAAGAACGCCGGCAACCGTCCGAGGGCGCCTCCCATCTCCGACAGCGCGGCCGGGACGATGAAGATCGCCACGAGGACGACGACCAGCAGGAAGCAGGCGTACACGACGAGGATCCCGAGGCCGCGGCCGATGCCCGTCCGGTCGCGGATCGACCCGACGACCGGCTCCAGGGCGGCCCCCAGGAGGACCGCCAGGAAGACGAGCAGGAGCACCTCGACCGACCGCAGCGCGACATACCCGAGGAGCAGCACCAGGCCGACGCCCAGGGCGAATCCGGCGCCGCGGACGAACCACGTCCCTGCCTCGATGCGCATCCCGCGGGGATGATCGAGCGCTGCTCCCGCGAGGCGCGGTCGCACGCGGGCACGTCCCGGTTGCAGTTGTCTCGCGGGACCCGGATGGCGCCCGGCGCTATCGTCCCGGCATGGCCAAGGAAGAGGCGGTCCTGCGGGTCGGCGACCACGAGGTCACGATCACGAACCCGTCGAAGGTGTTCTTCGCCGAGATCGGCGTGACGAAGCTCGATCTCGTCCGGTTCTACCTCGCCGTCGCGCCGGGCGCGCTGGCGGGAGCCGGCGGCCGGCCGATGGCCCTCAAGCGCTTCGTCAACGGCGCGGCCGGCGAGGCGTTCTTCCAGAAGCGGGCACCCGAGAACCGGCCTGCGTGGCTGCGGACCGTGACCCTGTCATTCCCCTCCGGTCGGACGGCCGACGAGATCGTGGTCGACGACGCCGCCGGTCTCGCGTGGATCGTCAACCTCGGCTGCATCGACCTCAACCCACACCCGGTCCGGGCCGACGACCTCGATCATCCCGACGAGCTCCGGATCGATCTCGACCCGGTGCCGGGGATCGAATGGCCCCAGATCCGCGACGTCGCGATGGTCGCGAAGGAATCGCTCGAATCGGTCGGGCTGGTCGGCTGGCCGAAGACGTCCGGCTCGCGCGGGATCCATATCAACGTCCGGATCGAGCGCCGCTGGACGTATCCCGAGGTGCGCCGGGCAGCCCTCGCGATCGCCCGCGACGTCGAGCGGCGGGCGCCCGACATCGCGACGAGCAAGTGGTGGAAGGAGGAGCGCCACGGCGTCTTCCTCGACTACAACCAGAACGCCAAGGACCGGACGGTCGCGTCGGCCTACTCCGTCCGGCCGCTGCCCGACGCGCGGGTGTCGACGCCGCTCGCCTGGGAGGAGGTCCCGACGTGCGAGGCCGAGGCGTTCACGATCGGCACGGTGCCGCAGCGGTTCGCCGAGATCGGCGACCCGGGCGCCGGCATCGACACGGCGGTCGGCTCCCTCGAGGCGCTGCTCGAGCTGTCCGCGGCCCATGAGCGCGAGGGTCTCGGCGACGCGCCCTGGCCGCCGAACTACCGGAAGCAGGAGGGCGAGCCGCCGCGGGTCCAGCCGTCGCGCCAGCGCCGAGCGACGGCGGACTACGACACGCCGGAGGCCGAGGCCGAGCGCAAGAAGAACCGCGCGGCGATGGAGCGACGTTTCCTGGCGGAGGCGGAGCGGCGGGCGGCGGCGAAGGCCGCCGGCGCGCCCATCCCGTCGAAGCCCACGCCGACGGGCCGGCGGCGCTCGACGGTCCCGGTCATCGAGATCAGCCGGGCGAAGACGAAGGCCGAGGCGCTCGAGGGCCTCGAGCGCTGGAAGGCGAAGCACGCCCAGGCCGCGGCGGCCCTCGAAGCCGCGGACGTCCTCGTCGACGGGATGCGCGGGCGCTCCTCGCTCTGGTATCGGGTCCGGGTGAATCTCACCCACGTGCCCGAGGCCGACCGGCCCGACCAGGAGCCGCTCGAGGTCGACTACGACCCGTGGGCCGAGTACGCCTTCCCCGACCGCTCCGGCCAGCTGGAACGCGCCCCGAAGCGCGAGCGAGGCACGGCCCCCTAGGCGACGACCTCCTGGGCGACCACCTCGAGTGGCCCGATCTCGGCGAACAGCCCATCGGGCTTCGGGGTTGGAACGTCCGGCTCCGGCGCGGCGCCGGCGGTGCGTGCCGCGACTTCCGAGGGCAGGAGGCTGCGCAGGGCAGCCGAGCTGGCCGCGATCATCCCCTCGAACATCGGCTTCATCGGCTCGAGCGCGGCCAGGTCCTTGGCCGACTTCGGGCGGCCGAAGCGGTAGTTGACGACCGTGCCGGTGGCCGTCGGGACGAGCTCGGTCGTGCTGATGAGCTTCACCGGCCCGCCGGGCGTGGCCATCGTCGATCGCAGCGTGTAGTAGTCGAACGGCCGCCAGTCGAGGACCTCTTCGACGATCGCGTCCTTGCCGTGCATGCAGTGGTTCGTCGCGCCGACGCCACGCCGGTTGCCGGGCGCGTCCTGGATGACGTCGGTCACGCCGACGGACCACTCGAGCCGCCGGCCGGGCGCGGTCATGTACTCCCACACGACCTGCGGCGGCGCGGCCACCTCGTACGAGGTGCCGATCAGGGCCTTGTCCGGCTCGACGAAGACGCGGGCCCGGGCGTCCTCCTCGCGCCAGCGCGAGTCCAGGTCCTCGACCCAGGTTCCGACCTCGCCGATGACCTCGTAGGTCTCGCTGTGTCGGCGCAGCCCGAGGCTGTCCGGTTCGAGCCCCATCGCGCTGACGCACGCGTCGCTGAACAGGGCGTAGGCGTCGATCCCCGTCGTCTCCACCACCGTGTTCTTCAGGAGGCGGTGGACGACGATGACGTCGGCGCCGACGAGCTCCTCGAGGCCGAAGACCCTCTGGCGCGCGACGACCCCGCTGTGGACGACGAACTTCAGGTTGAGGTCCGGGATGCGGACGCAGGCGTTGCACTCGCAGCTCGTCGCCTGGCGGACATCGCGGCGGCGGCGCCTGAAGCCGAAGTAGCAGCGCTCGATCGTGTCGAGCAGGATCGAGCCGTCGAGGCGTTCGGTGGGCGCGATCGTGAAGGCCGCATCGCCCTCGAGCTTCGCGAGCCGGAACGTCGGCCGCAGCGCGGTGACGACCGTCGCCACGAGGTCGGCCAGGATGTCCTGGGCATGGTCGAGCTCGACTCCCGCGAGATAGCTCGTGTAGCCGGAGATGTCGGCGATGAGGAGGGTGCTGGGCTCGGCCGGTGTCACGATCGCTCGCCGATCATACGAGCGAGGTCCGCCGGCGGATGTCCGGCCAGCCGATCAAGCGCCGAAGATCTTCTCCAGCTCGAACGCGGCCGTCTCCTCGAGCTGGTCGTAGCGGCAATCCTCGGGACGTTTGTCGGGGCGCCACCGGAGGAACGTGGTCGCGTGCCGGAAGCGATCGCCCTGGAGGTGGTCGTAGCCGACCTCGCAGACCCGCTCGGCCCGGAGCGGCTCCCACGACAGGTCCTTGCCGCGGTTCCAGCGTGACGTCGCGCCCGGCAGGCGCTGGCCCGAGGCGTCGGCCGCGCCCATCGCCGCCCACTCCGCCCACTCACCCCACGGATGGCCCTCCACGGCGTCGGCCCGCAGCGGTTCGAGCTCCGTGAGCAGCGACGCACGCCGATCCCACGAGAACGACGACGTGACCCCGACGTGGTGGAGCTTGCCGGCGTCGTCGTAGAGGCCGAGCAGCAGCGACCCGACGTGGGTCCCGGGCCCGTTCTTGTGCCAGCGGAAGCCGGCCACGACGCAGTCGGCCGTGCGCTGGTGCTTCACCTTGATCATCGCCCGTTTGCCCGGCTGGTAGACCCCGTCGAGGCGCTTGGCCACCACGCCGTCGAGGCCCGCGCCCTCGAAGCGATCGAACCAGTCCGCCGCGAGCGCGATGTCGGTCGTGGCCGGAGTCAGGTGGATGGGCGGCGCCGCTCCCGCGAGGGCCGCCTCGAGCCGGGCCCGCCGCTCGCCCTGCGGGACGTTCCGCAGGTCCTCGTCGCCGAGCGCCAGCAGGTCCCACGCGACGAAGGACGCCGGCGAATGCTCGGCCAGCATCCGGACCCGCGATTCCGCCGGGTGGATCCGCAGGAGGAGTGCCTCGAACTGCAGCCCGCCGTCGCCGGCGATGACGACCTCGCCGTCGAGGATGCAGCGCTCGGGCAACGCGGCCCGGAGCGGCGCTTCGAGCTCCGGGAAGTAGCGATTGAGCGGCTTGAGGTCCCGTGACTGGACATAGACCTCGTCACCGTCGCGGAAGACGAGTGCCCGGAAGCCGTCCCACTTCGGCTCGTACAGCCAGCCGTCCCCGTCGGGCAGCCCGTCGGCGGCCTTGGCGAGCATCGGCTCGATCGGGGGCTCGAACGGCAGTCGCACCCGGTCACGGTAGCCGATCGCCCTGCGACCGGGCCGCGCTGCAAGGCGCCTGTGAGCCGACGCTGCCTAGGGTGGGCTCGTGGTTTCTGAAAGGAGGCCCAGATGCCTGCCAAGACCGAGAAGCAGCGGAAGTTCATGGGCGCCGAGCTGGAGCGCAAGCGTGAGGGCAAGAAGACCCGCACGGGCATGAGCGAGTCCGAGCTCGAGAAGATGGCCAGCAAGCCCAAGAGCAAGAAGAGCTGACCGATGGCAACCGAGAAGCAGCGGGCCGCCGCGCGGCAGAACATCAAGAAGGCGTCGGCGGCAGCCAAGGAGAAGAAGACGATCGCCCACCTGCCGAAGGCCACTCGGACGGCGCTCGGCAAGCAGGGCGCGAAGAGCCGGCATGACTAGCCCGACGCGGCGCCGGACCATCCGCAACCTCCGATCGGCACTCGACCGCCGGGCGCTGGAAGCCAGGCGGGCGGTGCAGCGCCGCCGGGAGCAGCTGCGGATCGCGGCGCTCGAGCGGGCCGGACGGGCCATCCGCCCGGCGTTGCCGCGGGCCCGCCTGCTTCAGCTGACCCGCTGGTAGCCCAACCGCGCTAGACGACCTTCTCCTCTGGCAGGGCCTCGACGTACTGCGTCCCGAGCCGAGCGGCGTCGTACTCCGTCCCCAGCAGGTGGTGGTACGGCACGCCGCTGAACTCGTGGTGTGAGCGCGTCGGGATGTCGGCGCCCGCCTCGAACTCGCGGCGCTGGAGCTCGATGTAGCCCTGCTCCTGGCGCTCGGCCATGGCTGCGAGCAGGGTCGACAGGCCGTGGCCGGCGGCGTGCTGGCCGCCGAGCGTGATGAAGATGAACTTGAACCCGAGCTCCCCGAGCTGGGCGAACGTCAGCGGGTCCGGGTCGAGATACCACTTGAAGCTCGATGACCAGTTGAACGCGAAGGCCGCGTCCGGGTAGCGCTTCCGGACCGCCGCGGCGAACTCCTCCACAGGCCCCCGATCGGACGTCGGGAACTCACACCAGACAAGATCGGGCACGCCGGTCTCGAGGTATCGACAGGCCCGATCGATCGCCAGCTCCAGGCCCCGTGCCGGCTCCGGCGCGTCGATCGCCGACAGGCCGTCCGTCCGGGCGATGACGGTGAAGTCCGGCACGCCGAGGTCGTCGGCCACCGCCCGCATCATCCGCAGCTTGCCGGCCATCTCCGTGGCGGGCACGAGGGCCTTGCCGCCGATGTGGCCGCAGCGCTTCGGCAGGACCTGGTCCTCGAGGTGGGCCGCCGCGACACCGGCCGTGACGAGGAGCTCGGTCTGGCGCTGGACGTTGAAGATGTTGCCGTAGCCCGCGTCCATGTCCACGACCACGGGCGGGATCTCGAGGTGGCGAGGTGCGACGCCCTTCGCGGGATCTCCGACGGCCGTCGTCAGCTGGAACTTCCGGAGGGCGCTCACCGTGCGGCGGGCGCCATCGGCGATCTCGGGACCGCTGTACAGGTCCATGTCCGTCGTCCCGAGGTGCCCGATCGCGAACGAGTAGCCGCTGAAGTACACCGCCTTGTAGCCGTGGTACATGACGAGCTGGGCGCCCATCGGGTCGTAGACCCCGGGCCCGAACAGGTAGGGCTCGGTGCGCAGGAGCTCGCGGAACCGCGTCGCCGGATGGACCCAGCGCGAGGCCGGCACCCGGAAGCCTTCCGGCAGGAGCGGCGAGGTCGCGAGTTCGGGTGTGCGCCTGCCGGCGTTCCGGCTCGGGCGCTCGAGCGTTGGTGCGGTCACGGCCGCTGCCTACTCGTGCTCGTGGTCGCGATCGCAGAGCCCCTCTTCGCAGGTGCACGGGCCGGGCTCGTACGGCTCCGGGGTCCAGGTGACCTCGGGCTCGGTCGCGTAGATCGGCGGCACCGGCGTGGTCGCGACGGCAGGCGCGCGCGCGGGGCGGTCCTCGAACCGGGCTCGGGTCCGCCATCGGCCGCGGGCCATGCTCTCGCGCTCCAGCTCCAGAGTGTTCGTCGGCATTCGGGTCTGCATCGGTCGCACCTCGCTGTGGCTCGGGCGTCTGGACCCCAACGTGGCATGCCGCTGACATCACGTCCAATCGATCCAAGTGATGCCTGTCATCAACACGGCTTATGGTCGATCGGGACGGGGATCGGGCGCGAGGCGCCTGCAATCCCCCGTGTGAGGAGGTGCCATGCAGCTGGCACAGGTCGAAGGCTTCGTCGAGGTGGCCCGCCGCGCGAACCTGAGCCGGGCGGCGGAGGCGTTGTTCATCACCCAGCCGGCGCTCTCCGCCCGGCTGGGCGCCCTCGAGGCCGAGCTGGGCACGACGCTGTTCCGGCGTGGCCGCCGGGGCATGCGACTGACGGACGCGGGGCGGGCCTTCCTGCCCTATGCCGAACGGGCCCTGATCTCGCTCCGGGACGGCGCCACGGTCGCTGGCCGCTCGCCAGTGGCCGATGCGCTCGTGCTCGGCGCGGCACCCGCCGTCAGCACCTACGTCCTGCCGGGCCTCCACGTCCGTTT
>JBKPRF010000210.1:0-9860 GCA_046734475.1 Chloroflexota bacterium | reverse complement strand
TCGATCGACTCGAAGAGGGCGGTCTCCTCGCCGCAGATGTAGGCCCCGGCGCCACGGCGGATCTCGATGTCGAGGTCGCCCAGCCGGCCTGCCGCTGTGGCCTGGCCGATTGCGCCGGCCAGGCGTGCCTCGGCCAGCGGGTACTCGCCGCGGATGTAGATATAGGCCCTCGTCGCGCCGACCGCCAACGACGCGATGGCGATCGACTCGACGACGGCGAACGGATCGTGCTCCATCAGCACCCGGTTGCTGAATGTCCCGGGCTCCGACTCGTCGGCGTTGCACACGAGGTAGTGCGGCGCCGCCGTCTGCGCGGCGACCGCGGCCCACTTGCGACCCGTCGGGAACGCCGCGCCACCGCGGCCGACGAGCC
The DNA here is from genome assembly GCA_046734475.1 of Chloroflexota bacterium. Taxonomy (GTDB): domain Bacteria; phylum Chloroflexota; class Limnocylindria; order Limnocylindrales; family CSP1-4; genus UBA5189. The sequence continues at coordinate 9,487 of JBKPRF010000210.1, read as the reverse complement.
CGGAGCGGGTGACCTCGTCGATGACCTGGGCCGGGCCGATCCGGCGAGCTCGCTCGAGCGCAGTGAATCCGCCGGCGGAGACGTAGGCGTCGAGCGAGGTCGGGTCGGCGACGCCAACGCGCGCGAGCAGCCGGAGCGAGGGATCGCCGAGCTGTGGCACGGAGGCGCGCCCCGCCGCTTCCCAGTCGGCATCGGGGTCGGCACCGTTCGAGCCCACACCCGGCTCGACGTGGTGGAGGACGCCGGCCGCGTCGACGGGCGCCAGCACCTCGCGTCGTGGCCGGTCGCCGGCGATCGTGATCATCGCGGCCGGGGCTCGCTCGCAGACCCCGAGGCACGGGCTCCGGAGCCAGGTCACGCGGCCGTCGCGTGACGCCGACCCGGCCTGGCCAAGCGATCGCTCGACGTCGCCGATGAGCTCCTCGGCGCCCGCCAGCCGGCAGGCGATGTCGTCGCAGACATGGGCGACCGCGGGCGGCCGACTGCCAGTCGCGAAGAGCGCGTAGAACGTCGCGACGCCGTAGGCCTCGGCCGGTGGCACGGAGAGCCGGCGGCAGACGTAGTTCAGGCCCGGCTGGCTGATGTGCCCGACCCGGTCCTGGAGCGCGTGCAGGGCCGGCAGCAGCAGGTCGCGATGCCCGCGAGCCTCGTGCCCGCCACGCGCCGCGTGGCCCTCGGTCCGGGCGTCGCGCCCGGTCCCGTGCCAGCCCGATGTCGGCGGCCCGACGACCGCGTCGACCGCCGCTCGCTCGGCGGGCGAGGCGAGCGGCCCGATGACGTGGAGGTCCATCGCCCCGAGTGTAGTCACGGCCCGAATTGCGATGCGATTGCAACTTGCCACCACGACGAGGGGTGCTAATCTCCGCCGCGAGTCGCCGGATGACACCACTAGATGAGGTGTCACCGAGCCAAACGGAGGAGCTCGACGGATGGATCCCCGACGCGCCGGCACCCTGCGGCGCTCCCTCTGGAAGATCGTCGTCGCCCTGGCACTGGCCCTGTACGCCTTCTCGATGGCGGGCCGGGCTGCGCGCGCGGTCGACCTCGGCAGCCCGACTGGTCTCGGGCAGCTGCTGACGACCTATGCACCGACCGCCGCCGTCCGCGGCATCGCGGAGTTCTCCGCGGTCCCGACGAGCGGCCAGGTGGCGGCGCTCAACGCGCTGGGTCTCGGGGTCCAGCCCATGAAGCACGTCCCGTTGGCCCTCGTGTACGGCCCCGTCGCCGCCATGCAGGCGGCGGTCGCCACCGGCACGGCCGAGGACGTCTACCCCGATGACCCGATCCAGCTCCTGGACACGGCCTCGTCGGACGCGATGGGCGCGGCCCTGCCGCGCGCCGCCGGCTTCACGGGCAAGGGCGTGACGGTGGCGGTCGTCGACAGCGGCTGCGACGCGAGCCATCCCGACCTCGCCGACCACGTCGTCCACAACGTCATGCTCGTCAGCGGCGAGTACGTCGGGCTGCCGCCCGACCAGAGCAACCGGATCGTCGTCACGAACGAGGTCGGTCCCTACCAGAACACTGACATCGGCGGTGGCCACGGGACGCACGTCTCGGGCATCGTCGCGGCCGACTCCACGACCGATCCCTCCGGCGGGCGCCTCGGCGTCGCCCCCGACGCGAACCTCGTCTGCTATTCGATCGGCGAGGTCCTGTTCACGACTGCGGTCGTGACGGCCTACGACCACATGCTCGACCAGCCCGACCTGTGGGGCATCAAGGTCGTGAACAACTCGTGGGGCAACTCGTACCGCCAGTTCGACCCGCGCGATCCGGTGTCCGTCGTCACCAAGGCGGTCAGCGACCTCGGCGTGACGGTCGTCTTCGCCTCCGGCAACAGCGGCGCCGAAGACGCCGAGATGAGCCTCAACCCGTTCTCCGAGGCACCCTGGGTCATCTCCGTCGCGGCGGGCACCCTCGACCACCACCGCGGTGACTTCTCGTCGAACGGCCTGATCTACGACAACTCCCAGGCCAGCCAGATCGGCGGCGGCGGGCATACCGTCTGGACCGGCGATCGGATCGGCGTGTACCACCCCGACGTGACCGCGCCCGGCGTCGACATCTCGTCGACCTGCGACACGGTCGGGACGGTCATCGGGCCCTGCCCGCCGCCGAACTACGACAACGCCACGGCGTCCGGGACGAGCATGGCCTCGCCCCACATCGCCGGCGCGGCCGCCGTCCTGCTCCAGGCCAACCCGAATCTGACGCCGGCCCAGATCCTCAGCGCGCTCGAGGCCAGCGCGACGCCGGTCAAGGCCGCCGACGGCACGGCTCTCCCGTTCTGGGAGGTCGGGTATGGCTACGTCGACCTGAACGCCGCGGTCAACCTCGTCCGCTCGAAGAACTGGACGAAGGACCTGCCGAAGGCCCAGTCACGGGCCGACGCGCGCGTCCTCGCCGCCGATGGCTTTGCCGTGAGCCGCTCCGACATGTGGCAGTACGCCGCGCCACCGGCGACCTTCGAAGGCTCGGATTCCCACGCCTACACGGCGCCGGTCGCGCTCGGCACCGGGTTCGTGAAGGTGACCCTGTCACACCCGTCGCTCGCCGTCGTGGGGATCAACGGCACGAGCTACGTCGTGACCGTCAAGGACGCCGCCGGGCGGGTCCTCGGGACGACCACCGAGTCGCTCACCGAGGGCGCCGGCACCGCCAGCGTCCTCATCGATCTCTCGAAGGCCGGGCCCGTCGTCTACGGCAACTTCAGCTTCGAGGTCAGCGGGATCTACGCGGCCTCGGATCCGGACACGCTCGATAGCGACTCGCTCCTCGGCCGGGTCGTCGCCCTCCAGGTGGCCCAGCTCAGCCGCAACTGACGCCTTCCCCGAAACTCACCAGCCGTCGCCGGCCGCGTCCTCTCCCGGACGTGGCCGGCGCCTGTCCGCCGGCCGAGCCCCGGCGCTCAAGCCCCGGGCGGCCTCGAGCCGCTCGACGACGACGGCCGCGTCCTTCGGCGCGCCGAACAGCGTCGCTGACGCCTGGTCGCGCATCCATGGCAGGCCGACGAAGGCGAGGCCCGGCACCTCGGTGATGCCATCGACCTGTCGCGGCAGGCCGAACTCGTCGAGGATCGGCAGGCCGAGCCAGCCGAAGTCGAAGGCGTAGCCCGCGGCCCAGATGACGGTGGAGATGCCCTCGGTGGCGAGGTCGAGCTCGGTCATCTCGGGTGGCGTGACGTCGAACGGCTCGCGATCGTCGGGCTTCGCGTCGATTCCGGCCGCCTCGATGTAGCGGTCGAAGCGCCACCGCAGGCGATCGTCGAAGGCCCGGTCCGCGCCGGCGAGATTGGCCGCCAGGTCGGGCTCGAATCGCACCCGCGTGCCGGCGGCGCCGGCGAACCGGCCGGCGAGCGTGATGCCACCCGCGGCGAGTCGACGGGGATTCGTGTCATGCCCGCCGTCGTGCCCGGACAGCGCGGGGTTGCACGCGAATCTCGCTCGCGGGTCGGGCAGCTCCGCGGCGGTCGGGAGGCCGACGCCGTACGACGCGCCCTCGGTCCGGACGGCCCACAGCCACTCGAAGAAGTCCCGGCCTCGGTAGCGGCGTGGGACCCAGCCGCAGCGGCCCGTCGAGAGGACCACCCGGCGACCCGCGGCCTGGAGCTCCTCGGCCAGCTGCACGCCGGTCTGCCCGGAGCCGACGATCAGTACGCCGCCGGGCGGCAGCCCACGCTCGTTTCGGTAGGCATGCGAGTGGAGGCTCGCGATCTCGGGCGACAGCCCGGCGGCCGCGGCCGGGACTCGCGGGACCTGGAAGGCGCCCGTTGCCACGACGACGCGGTCCGCGTCGATCGAGCCGCGCGATGTGCCGACCCGGAAGCCGGGCGCACCGTCGTCACGCCGCTCGAGGCGCTCGACCGAGGTGCCCAGGACTACAGGCGCCGAGATGACCTCGGCGTAGCGGCGGAGCCGGGCCACCAGCCGATCCCGCGGCATGAACTCGGCCCGATCGGGCTCCTCGTACGGGAACCCTGGGAACGATGCGGTCCAGTTCGGGGAGACGAGGCAGAACTCGTCCCAGCGATCCTGCCAGCCGCCGCCGAGCGTCTCGCGCCGCTCGAGGACCAGATGTTCCCGGCCCGCCTCACGGAGCAGCGCGCTGACCGACAGGCCGGCATGCCCTGCGCCGACGACGACGGTCTCGATCCGACGGGGGAGCCGCCCGTCGACGGTCATGCCGGAACGGCCGCCTCGAGCGTCTCCACGGGTCCCGAGTGTAGGGATGCCGGAATCGAAACGGCCTCCGGAGAACCCGGAGGCCGTCTGGATTGGCGTGCTGCGAGGCTAGCTCGCGACCGCCTCGCCGGCGCGGACGTTGTTCGCGCGCGGCCCCTTCGGGCTCTGCTCGATGTCGAACGTCACCTTCTCGCCGCCACCGAGACGGTCGAAGTCGAGCGATGCCTGGAGGGAGTTGCGGTGGAAGAAGTATTCCTTGCCGTCGTCGGCGGTGATGAAGCCGAAGCCGCGGTCGGCGATGACCTTCTTGACGGTTCCTGTGGTCACATTGACCTCTTTCGTTTCCCGAACCAGATAGCAGGCGCACGGTCCGTTCGAGAAATCGGTCGACCACGCGAAGCACCACCGCGCACTGCGGCGGTCGCGATACTGTGCGCCTTCGATCCCGATTTGGCGAATGCGGCGCTCAGGCCGGGACTGGCGTCTCGAGCTTCTCGACCCGGATCGCCGTCGCCTTGAACTCGGCGGTGCCCGACTTCGGATCCGTCGCGTCGATCGTCAGGACGTTCGTCGCGACGTCATCCTGGAAGTGGAGGGTCATGAACGCGAGGCCGGGTCGCAGCCCCGGGTCGGCCCGGACCGGCACCTCGAGCGAGCCACGGCGCGAAGTCACCCGGACGCGCTCGCCCTCGGCCAACTCGAGCCGCTCGATGTCCTCGGGCGACAGGTCGAGGGTCTCGCCGCGCCGCATCGGCGACCGGAACGAGCTGCTCTGGACGCCGGTGTTGTACGAGTCCAGGCGGCGGCCGGTCGTGAGCCGGATCGGAAACTCCTCGGTGAGGGCATCGACCGGCGGATCGTGCTCGACCGGCACGAACGGCGCCCGAAGGCCCGGCACCGGGTCCTCCCAGAGGCGCGAGTGGAGGAAGAGCTCGCCGGGGTGCGTCTCGTCGTAGCACGGCCACTGGATGCCGCCGAGTTCCTCGAGGCGCTGGTAGCTCATCCCGGCGTGGACCGGGGAGACGGCCCGGACCTCGTTCCACATCGCCTCGGCCGAGGCCTCGCCCCAGTCGGAGCCGAGGCGCCGGGCCAGCTCGTAGATGATCCAGAGGTCGTCGCGGGCCTCGCCCGGCGGGTCGAGCGCCTTGCGGACCCGCTGGACCCGCCGCTCCGAGTTCGTGACGGTTCCTTCGGCCTCGGCCCACGAGGCCGAGGCCGGCAGGACGACGTCGGCGATCTCCGCTGTCGCGGTCATGACGATGTCCTGGACGACCATGAAGTCGAGCCCGGCCAGGCGTCGCATCGTGAGCTGCCGGTCGGCCTCGGACTGGACCGGGTTCTCGCCGATGACGTACAGCGCGCTCAGGTGGCCCTCGTCCATCGCCTCGAACATCCCCGAGAGGTGCCAGCCCCGCTTCGGCGGCACGACGCAGTTCCAGAGGACGTTGCACTTCTCGCGGAGCTCGTCGTTCTCGACGTGCTGGAACCCCGGCAGCCGATCCGGCAGCGCGCCCATGTCGCCGCCGCCCTGGACGTTGTTCTGGCCGCGGAGCGGGTTGAGGCCGCTGCCGTACTTCCCGACGTGGCCGGTAAGCAGCGAGAGGTTGATCAGGGCGAGGACGTTGTCGACCGCGTTGTGGTGCTCGGTGATCCCCAGGGTCCAGCAGATCATCGCCTTGTCGGCCGTGGCGTAGGCGTGGGCCAGCTCGCGGATCGCATCGGCCGGGACACCGGTCTCGCGCTCGACCCGGTCGAGCGGGTAGGCCTCGACGGTCCGGGCATAGGCCTCGTACTCGTCGGTCGCCCGGTCGATGAACTCGCGGTTCGCGAGGCCGGCGTGGATGATCTCGCGGGCGATCCCGTTCGCCAGCGAGATGTCGGTCCCGACGTCGAGGCCGAGCCACGAATCGGCCCACTCGGCCGAGGATGTCCGGCGCGGGTCGACCGCGTACAGCCGGGCGCCGTTGTGGACGCCGCGCAGGAGGTGGTGGAAGAAGATCGGATGCGTCTCCCGGGCGTTCGAGCCCCAGAGCACGATCAGGTCGGTCTCTTCAGCCTCGCGATATGAGCTGGTGCCGCCACCGGCCCCGAAGACGGTCGCCAGACCGGCGACAGACGGGGCGTGTCAGGTGCGGTTGCAGCTGTCGATGTTGTTGCTGCCGAGGACCTGCCGGGAGAGCTTCTGCGCGGCGAAGTTGACCTCGTTGGTCGCCTTCGAGCAGCTGAAGATCCCGATCGGGCTCCACGTCTGGCCGGCGGCTCGCGACGCCAGGGCGGCCTGGAGGCCCGCGACGGTCCGGTCGAGCGCCTCGTCCCACGTCGCGGGACGGAGCTCGCCGCCCTTCGTGTCGCGCACGAGGGGCTGGGTCAGGCGAACGTACGACTTCGGCAACGGGTGCCTCCGCGTCCTGCGCCGCGGTCGCGGCGCGGTTCGTCGCCGATCGACGATCGGCACCGCCGAGTCTACGACGGGCTCGAACCGCTGGCGCCCGGTCGGTACCATGCCGCGCCGAGGGAGAGACAGGGGGAGGGACGATGGCGGAGTCGCAGGCGGTCGGGCTCGGCGCGACAACGGGCCCGGAGGCGGCCGCGGGGGCCGACGACGACACGCTCTACTGCTACCGCCACCCGAAGACCGAGACGCGGTTGCGCTGCAGCCAGTGCGAGCGGCCGATCTGCTCGAAGTGCGCGATCCTCACCCCGGTCGGCTACCGCTGCCCCGACGACGGCCGGGCGAAGAACGACCCGTTCACGACGTTCCAGCCGAGCCAGCTCGCCGTGGCGCTGCTGGTGGCGCTCCTCGGCGGCGCGATCCTGGGGTTCATCTCGAACCAGATCGGGTTCTTCTCGATCATCATCAGCTTCTTCGGCGGGACGCTCATCGTCGAGGCCGAGAACCGCGTCGTCGGGCTCAAGCGCGGCCCCGTCATGGTCGGCATCGTCCTCGGCGGCATCCTGCTCGGCACGGCCCTCGGGTTTGGCTACGAGTGGTTCATCTACTGGGCGCCGCTGAGCCAGAGCGAGGCCGCCGACGCGTTCGGGCCGCTCCTCATCCAGCAGCAGCTGACCTACGCGCTGATCAACGCCGTCGCGGCCTGCGTCGGGGCCTACACCCGCTTGCGCTAGGGCCGGCCGGGCAGCGCCTCCTCGAGGTCGCGCCACAGGTCGTCGACGTGCTCGAGGCCGACGCTCAACCGGATGAGCGTCTCGGGCGTCCCGACGGCCTGCTCGGAGGGGTAGCGCGCGCGCCGCTCCATCGACGACTCGACGCCGCCGAGGCTCGTCGCGTGGACGATCAGCCGGGCGGCCTCGCAGACGGCCTCGGCGTCCGCGCCGGAGCCGGTCGTCTCGAACGAGATCATCGTGCCCGAACCGGGATAGCGGACCCTGGCCACGCCGGGATGCCCGGCCAGCCGAGCGGCGAGCTCGCCGGCCGTCGCCTGGGCTCGCTCGAACCGGACTGGCAGGGTTCGCAGCCCGCGGAGCGCCAGGTACGCCTCGAGGACGCCCGGCGTCGAGCCGGTGTCGTGGCGGCGCTTGCGGAGGCGTTCGCGGAGGCCGGGATCGGCCGCGACGAGCAGGCCGAGCAGCAGGTCGGAGTGGCCGCCGATCAGCTTGGTCCCGGAATGCATGACGATGTCCGCGCCGTCCGCCAGCGGGCGCTGGAGCAGCGGTGTCGCGAACGTGTTGTCGACGACGACGAGCGCGCCGGCGCGCTTCGCGACACCGATGACGGCCGGGAGGTCGACGACGTCGAGCATCGGGTTCGTCGGTGATTCGATCCAGACCAGGCCGGCCCCGTCGACGGTCCCGGTGAGGTCGTCCGCGGTGAGCGCGTCGAGTGGCTCGTACACGAGCTGGCCGCGCCGCGCCCTCTCCCGCATGAGCTCCGCGACGCCGAAGTACGGCGCCCGCTGGCCGATCGCCCGCGTGCCCACGGGGAGCTCGTCGAGGACCGCCGTCGCCGCCGCGAGCCCCGACGCGTAGGCGACGGCGTGCCCGCCCTCGAGCTCGCCGACCGCCGCCTCGAGCGCCGCCCAGCCGGGGTTCCCGTCGCGGGCGTATTCGAGCTCCGCGCTGTTGCGGAAGGTCGAGGCCGGCACGATCGGGCTGTTCAGCGGCGCGCCAGGCTCGCCCTCGGGTCGCCCGGCCTTGACCGCGATCGTGTCCGGGTGGAGCGCCGGATCGCTCACGCGAGGGCCACCGCCGAATCGGAGGCGGCCTCGACGTGGCCGATCCACCAGTGATCGACGCCGGCCGCAACGAGTGCCGAGCCGATGGCCGCGACGCGGTCCTCGGGAATCGCGGCGAGCAGGCCGCCCGAGGTCTGCGGATCGTGGGCGAGCGTCACGAGCTCGGGCGCGAGGTCGAGCCGGACCTCGAGGGACGGTGCGACGAACCGGCGGTTGTGGGCGGCCCCACCCGTCTCGACGCCCGCGCGGGCGGCCTCGAACGCGCCCTCGAGGACGGGCAGCGCCTCGGCGTCGAAGACGAACCGCGTTCCCGACGCGCGGGCCATCTCGAGGCCGTGGCCGAGAAGGCCGAACCCGGTGACATCCGTGGCGCCCCGGACGCCGTTCGCCACGAGGACCTCGGCTGCCGCGCGGTTCAGGGTCCGCATCCTGTCGACCGCTCCCGCGAGATTCGCGTCGGAGATGCGGCCCTGTCGATGGCCGCTCACGAGCAGCCCCGTCCCGAGCGGCTTGGTCAGCACGAGCCGGTCACCCGGCTTCGCGCCGCCCTTCCGGAGGAGGCGATCCGGATGGGCCACGCCGATCGCGGCCAGGCCGTACTTCGGCTCCGGGTCGCGGATCGTGTGCCCGCCGGCGAGGATCCCGCCGGCCTCGCGCACCACGCCGGCGGCGCCGTCGAGGATCGCCCGGAACGTCCCGACCGCCAGGTCGTCCGGGATCGCCGCAACCGAGAGCGCGAACAGCACCCGGCCGCCCATCGCGAACACGTCCGAGAGCGCATTCGCCGCGGCGATCTCGCCGTAGGTCCGCGGGTCGTCGACGATCGGCGGGAAGAAGTCGAGGGTGCCGATGACGGCAACCCCTGGCGCGACGAGGTGGACCGCCGCGTCGTCAGGCGGGTCGAGGCCGGCGATCAGGCCCGTCGAGCCGTCCGCCGCGGCATCGAGGCCCGTACCGCCGGGGGCCCCAGCGAGCCCGGCGAGCGCCTCGGCGAGCACGTCCGCCCCGAGCTTCGCCGCGCAGCCACCGCACTCGGTGAGCTCGGTCAGGCGGATCGTCGGAACGTCGTAGTCGATCACCGTTCGATGATACGGGCGGTCGGGGCCACGC
>JBKPRF010000209.1:0-6191 GCA_046734475.1 Chloroflexota bacterium | reverse complement strand
GCGCCGAGCTGTCCGAGGATCCGGGCGGTCGCACCCCAGATCCTGAAGCCCGCGACGGGGTATGCGCCGTAGCGCAGCGTGAAGTCGCGAATCTGGTCCTCGACCATCTCGATCGGGGCCGAGGGCAGGAACGCGTCGAGCGGGGCCCGCACGATCGACTCGACCTCCGAAGGCTGGCGGCGGAGCGCCGGCCGTCGATCGGCAATGGCGAGGAACGGCGTGACCCGGTAATCCGAGACGGGAATCCAGAACGTCTCGAGGCGTCCGAGCACCCGTACTCCGGCCGCGTCCGGGTCCAGCCCGACCTCCTCGACAGCCTCGCGGATCGCCGTCGCCTCGAGATCGGCGTCGTCCTCCTCGGTCTTGCCACCGGGAAACGAGATCTGGCCGGAGTGCGGACCCTCGCCACCGACCCGCTCGATCAGCACGATCTCGGCCTCGGCGTCCGGGGCGGGCCGGCCGTCGAGACCATCGCGGTCCGGCGTGATCAGCACGAGCACCGCCGCGGCCCGGGCCGTCTCGGGCCCGAACGGGATCGCCGGCCCGCGCCGCTCGCCGGTGTCGAGGCGAACCGGCATCAGGGCGTCGGGCGGCGCCGGCAGCTGCTCGGGCAGGTTCGCCAGTCGCGCCACCGCATCCGAATACCTCAACGCATCTCCGAAACGGTCAAATGCTGCCCAGGCGCGACCTCGGCCCGGCAGGCGGGCCTAGTTCGGCCGCGAGCCGCCGTCGCCCCGATCGGGGTTCGTGTCAGGCAGGTCGAGCACCGCCGCCCGCCCGCCCCGGCCGCCGGCGGTCGCTGCGCCCACGGCGTCGTCCTCTTCGCGCCGCCGGGCGTCACGTCGCTCCGTCGCGTCGGCCACGACTGACTCGCCGCCGGCGCTGAACAGGAGCGTCGTCGAGGCCGCGTCGGCATCGACCGTGATGGCCTGGCCCGACCTGAATCGGCCCTCGATCAGGGCCCTGGCCAGCGGGTTCTCGACGAGCCGCTGGATCGTCCGCTTGAGCGGCCGCGCCCCGAACGTCGGATCGTGGCCCTCGCGGGCGATGAGCGCCCGAGCCGCAGGCGTGAGCTCGAGCGTGAGCTCCTGCGTCGCCAGGCGGCGCTGGAGGTCCGCGAGGAGCAGGTCGACGATCGCCGCGAGGTCCGCATCGGTCAGCGCGTGGAAGACGATGACCTCGTCGATCCGGTTCAGGAACTCCGGCCGGAACTGCAGCCGGAGGGCCTCGGTGACCTGGCGCTTCATTACCTCGTAGGCCTCGGCGTCACCGGGCCGCACGCCGCTTGCCGCGATGATCTGGGAGCCGATGTTCGAGGTCATGATCACGACCGTGTTCTTGAAGTCGACGGTCCGGCCCTGCGAATCGGTGAGTCGGCCATCGTCGAGGACCTGGAGCAGGACGTTGAAGACGTCCGGGTGGGCCTTCTCGATCTCGTCGAGCAGGATCACCTGGTATGGCCGCCGGCGAACCGCCTCGGTGAGCTGGCCGCCCTCCTCGTAGCCGACGTAGCCGGGCGGCGCACCGACGAGGCGCGACACCGCGAACTTCTCCATGTACTCGCTCATGTCGATCCGGACCATCGCCTGATCGTCGTCGAAGAGGAAGCCGGCGAGAGCCCGCGCGAGCTCGGTCTTGCCGACGCCTGTCGGGCCCAGGAAGAGGAAGCTGCCGATCGGCCGCTTCGGGTCCTTGAGGCCGGCCCGTGCGCGGCGCACCGCGTCGGACACGGCGGCGATCGCCTCGTCCTGGCCGACGACCCGATCGTGGAGGCGCTCCTCCATCCGGACGAGCTTCGCCATCTCGCCCTCCATCAGGCGGGTGACCGGGATGCCCGTCCACTTCGAGACGATCTCGGCGATGTCGTCGGCGCTCACCTCTTCCTTGAGGAGCGAGCCGGGGCCCTGGAGCGCGGCGATCGCCGCCTCCTGCTGGGCAAGCCGCTCGGTGAGCTCCCGCTGGGTGCCGTACTTGAGCTGCGCGGCGCGTTCGTAGTTCGCCTCGCGCTCGGCCTGGTCGATCTGGACCTGGAGGCCCTCGAGCTCTGACTTCGTGGCGCGCATGCCCTGGATCGCGGCCTTCTCGGCCTCCCAGCGCTGCTTCATGGCTCCGCCTTCCTCGGCGATCTCGGCGAGCTCCTTCTCGAGCGCGTCGAGGCGGGCCTTCGAGGCGTCGTCGGTCTCCTTGCGGAGGGCCTCCCGCTCGATCTCGAGCTGGATCCGGCGACGCTCGAGCTCGTCGAGCTCGACCGGCATCGAGTCGATCTCCATCCGCAGGCGTGAGGCGGCCTCGTCGACGAGGTCGATCGCCTTGTCCGGCAGGAAGCGCTCGGTGATGTAGCGGTCGGAGAGCGTCGCCGCCGCGACGAGGGCGGAATCCGTGATTCGCACGCCGTGGTGGACCTCGTACCGCTCGCGGAGCCCGCGCAAGATCGAGATCGTCTCCTCGACGCTCGGCTGGTCGACGAGGACCGGCTGGAAGCGGCGCTCGAGCGCGGCGTCCTTCTCGATGTGCTTGCGGTACTCGTCGAGGGTCGTCGCCCCGATCGTATGGAGCTCGCCCCGGGCGAGCATCGGCTTGAGGAGGTTCGAAGCGTCCATCGCGCCCTCGGCCGCCCCCGCGCCGACGACGGTGTGGAGCTCATCGATGAACAGGATCACCGAGCCCTCGGAATCCTTGATCTCCTTGAGGACGGCCTTCAGCCGCTCCTCGAACTCGCCCCGGAACTTCGCGCCGGCGATGAGCGCGCCGAGATCGAGCGCGACCACGCGCTTGTCCTTCAGCGTCTCGGGCACATCGCCGCGCACGATCCGCTGGGCCAGGCCCTCGGCGATCGCGGTCTTGCCGACGCCCGGCTCGCCGATGAGCACCGGGTTGTTCTTCGTGCGCCGTGACAGGACCTGCATGACCCGGCGGATCTCGTCGTCCCGGCCGATGACCGGGTCGAGCTTGCCGGCGCGGGCCTCGGCCGTCAGGTCGCGGCCGTACTTCTCGAGCGCCTGGTACGTGCCCTCGGGATTGGGCGACGTGACGCGCTGGCCGCCCCTGACGGACGACAGCGCGCCGAGGATCTGCTCCTTGCCCGCGCCGTGGCGGTCGAGCAGCTGCTGGGCCTCGCCGCCGACCTCGGCCTCGCCGAGGAGCAGGTGCTCGGTGGACGTGTACTCGTCACCCAGGCGGCGGGCCTCTTCGCCGGCCCGATCGAGGACGCGCTTCGCGCGCGGGTCGAGGGCCAGCGAGCCGCCCTTGATCCGGGCCCGCTTGGCGAGGATCGCGGCGAGCTCGCCGCGGAAGCCGGGCAGGTCGACGCCCAGCCGCCGGAGCGTCTCGGCGGGCACACCGTCGTCCGGCTCGACGAGTGCCGAGAGAAGGTGCTCGGCGTCGAGGATCGGGCTCTCGAGCCGCTCCGCGAGCTGCTGGGCGGCGACGATGGCCTCCTGGGCCTTCTGGGTGAATCGATCGAGCTGCATGGGTCCGTCTACTTTCGGGGGTCGGGCTGGTCGGCGAGGTCGGTGAGCCGCTGTGCGGCGTCGCGCGCCTCTTCCGAGAGGTTCGTGGGCAGGACGATGCGAACGCGGACGTAGAGATCGCCGGCGCCCTCGCCTTTGAGGCGCGGCATGCCCTGGCCGGCGAGCCGGAACTTGCGGCCCTGTTGCGTGCCCTCGGGCACCTTCAGCAGGACCCGGCCCTTGAGGGTCGCGACCTGGATCTCGCCGCCGAGGAGAGCCTCACCCAGCGTCAGCGGCACCTCGCGCTCGAGGTCCGCGCCCTTGCGCGTGAACACCGGATGCGCCCGGACCTTCGTGACCACGACGAGGTCGCGACCGTTGGGGCCCTTGCCGCTCAGCCGGACCCGGCTGCCGGTGTCGACGCCGCGCGGGATCTGGACCTCGTAGCGCTTGCCCTGGAGCTCGACGATCCGGCTCGTGCCATGGAAGGCCTCTTCGAGGCTGATCTCCGCGGTGGCCTCGACGGGCGCGAGGCGAGCCTGGCCGACACGGTCGGTTCCGGCGCCGGCTCGGCCGCGCTGGGCGCCGAGGCCCATGCCGGCGAGGATGTCGTCGATCGAGCCGCGACCGCCGCTCGTCGAGAACGCCTCGGGCTCGCCGGCGGCCATCGATTCGTCGCCGAACATCATGCGGAAGAAGTCCGAGAACGAGCCGGCGTCGCCGGACGTCCGGAACTCATAGCGGATGCCGCCGGGTCCCGCGCCCGATCGGGCCGCATAGCCCGCGAACGGACCTCCCGGCCCGAACGGGTCGGCGGTGCCGCGCTGGCCCGCCGACCCGGCTCGGCCGAATGCCTCCCAGTCGCGGCCGAAGCGGTCGTACTTCTCGCGCTTGGCCGGATCCGAGAGGACGGCGTTGGCCTCGTTGACCGCCTTGAACCGCTGCTCCGCGGCCTTGTCGCCCTGGTGCTTGTCGGGGTGCGACTCGCGGGCGAGCTTGCGGAAGGCCTTCTTGATCTCGGCCTGGGACGCGGTCCTCGGGACGCCGAGGGTCTTGTAGTAGTCCTGGAACTCCAACTGGGTCCGTCCTCGGGCCGCCGGTCAGCGACCCGTCGCCCGACTCTCGCTCACCCGGACGGCCGGCTGCTCCTGTGGGAACGTGGGCCGGGGCAGTGGCGCCTCGGGCTCCTTGCCGCCTTCCTTGCCGCCCTCGATCTTGGTCGTCGCGACGAGCGGCTTCGGACGGCGCCGAAGCGCCGTCAGAAGCACCTGGTCCATCGACTCGACGGGGACGAGCTTCATCTGCTTGCGGATCTCCTCGGGGATGTCGCGGAGGTCCTTCTCGTTCCGCTTCGGGAACATGACGACCTTCGCCCCCGACAGGTGCGCCGCCAGCATCTTCGACTTCAGGCCGCCGATCGGCAGGACGCGGCCACGCAGGGTGATCTCACCGGTCATCGCAAGGTCCTTGCGGACCGGGATCCCGGTGAACGCCGAGACCATCGCGGTGGCCATCGTGATCCCGGCGGACGGGCCGTCCTTGGGGATGCCGCCGGCCGGAACGTGGATGTGGAGGGTCTGCTTCTCGAACGTCTCGCGCGGGATCCCGAGCTCGGCCGCGTGGGTCCGGATCCAGGACAGGCCGGCGCGAGCGGACTCGCGCATGACCTCGCCCAGCTGGCCGGTGAGGATGAAGTCCTCCTTGCCGTCCATCCGGGTGACCTCGATGGCGACGACGTCGCCGCCGACCTCGGTCACCACCAGGCCGGTCGCCGAGCCGATCTGGTCCTCGGCCTCGAGCTCGCCGTACTCCCAGCGCGGCGGGCCGAGGAGCTCGACGAGCTTCCTGGCGTCGATGACGGTCTTGCGCTTGCGGCCCTCGGCCACGGTCCGGGCGACCTTGCGCATGAGGTTCGCGATCTCACGCTCCAGGTTCCGGACGCCGGCCTCCTTCGTGTAGGCCTGGACGAGCTCGACCATCGCCTCGTCGGTGATCTCGATGTTGGCCGGCTTGAGGCCGTGGTTCGTCATCTGCTTGGGGATGAGGAACCGCTTCCCGATCTCGATCTTCTCCTGCTGGGTGTAGCCCGGGACCTGGATGATCTCCATCCGGTCGCGGAGCGCCATCGGGATCGGGTCGATCAGGTTGCCCGTGGCGATGAACAGCACCTTCGAGAGGTCGAAGGGCACCTCGAGGTAGTTGTCCTGGAACGAGTTGTTCTGCTCGGGGTCGAGGACCTCGAGGAGGGCCGACGACGGGTCGCCCCGGAAGTCCATCCCGACCTTGTCGATCTCGTCGAGCATGAAGACCGGGTTGTTCGTGCCGGCCGTCTTGACGTTCTGGATGATCCGACCCGGAAGGGCCCCGATGTAGGTCCGACGGTGGCCCCGGATCTCGGCCTCGTCGTGGATGCCGCCGAGGCTCATCCGGACGAACTTCCGGCCCATCGCCCGGGCGATGCTCTTGCCGAGCGAGGTCTTGCCGACGCCGGGCGGGCCGACGAGGGCGAGGATCGGGCTGCGGATCTTGTCCGCGAGGGCGCGCACCGCGAGGTACTCGCGGATCCGCTCCTTGACCTTCTCGAGGCCGTAGTGGTCCTCGTCGAGGATCTTGGCAGCCTCCTTGATGTCGTGGAGATCCTCCGTCGTGACGTTCCAGGGCAGGCTCACGAGCCAGTCCACGTAGGTGCGGATCACGCCGACCTCGGGCGAGGCGGACGGGATCCGGCTCATGCGCTCGACT
>JBKPRF010000208.1:0-7213 GCA_046734475.1 Chloroflexota bacterium | reverse complement strand
CCCCCCACACCAACACACTCCATTGATCGTCGGCAGCGTCAGATGTGTATAAGAGACAGATCGGGACGCTCGCGACGTCGGCCATCGCCATCCTCCTCGCGACGCCGATCGGGCTGCTGACCGCGATCTTCCTCGCCGAGCTGTCGAGCCGTCGCGTCGCGATCCCGCTGACCTTCGCGATCGAGCTGCTCGCGGCGATCCCATCCGTCGTGTATGGCCTGTGGGGCGTGTTCGTCCTGGGGCCGGTGCTCAAGTCCACGCTCGAGCCCTGGCTGATCGGCACGCTCGGCTGGCTGCCGATCTTCGCCGGACCGCCGTTCGGGATCGGGCTCTTCGCCGCCGGCGTCATCCTGACGCTGATGATCCTGCCGACGATCATCTCGATCGCCCGCGACGTCATCTCATCGGTTCCGAACCACCAGCGCGAGGCGATGCTCGCCCTCGGGGCCACCCGCTGGGAGACCATCACCAAGGCCGTCCTGCCCTATGCCCGCTCCGGCATCGTCGGGGCGATCATCCTCGGGTTGGGACGAGCCCTGGGCGAGACGATGGCCGTCACGATGGTGATCGGCAACGCCCAGAGGATCCCGACGAGCATCTTCGACCCGTCACAGACGATCGCCTCGCAGATCGCCACAACCTTCAACGAAGCCGGCGTCGGGCTCCAGACGTCCGCCCTCATCGCCCTCGGACTCGTCCTGCTCGTCATCACGATGACCCTGAACGTCGTCGCCCGGCTCCTCGTCTGGCGGGTCGCCGGGCCCGGCAAGGCGACGACCTGACTTGGCCGTCATCGGTGCTGCGGCGGCTCAGCCGACCATTGCCGAACGCCTCGTCGGTGCGACCGCCGGGCGGCGGCGGACCATCGTCGATCGAACGATGCGGACGGTCGCCTTCGTGGCGGCCGTCCTCTGCACGATCCCGCTCGCCGCGGTCCTCGTCTTCGTCATCGGCAACGGAATCGGGGCGGTCAACATCGACCTGCTGACGAAGGGCCCGAAGGCCCTCGGCGTCGGCGGCGGCGCCCTCAATGCGATCACCGGCACGCTGCCGCTCGTGCCGGTCGCCGCGCTCCTGGCCCTGCCGATCGGCGTCCTCGGCGCCGTCTACGTCGCCGAATTCGGGGATCGCCAGGCGGCCAGGGTGATCCGGTTCTGCGCCGACGTTCTCGTCGGCGTCCCGTCGATCCTCATCGGGATCTTCGTGTTCACGTTCCTGGTCCTGCCGTTCAAGCAGTTCAATGCCCTCGCCGGCAGCGTCGCCCTTGCGATGATCATGGTTCCGGTCGTCCTGCGGACGACCGAGGAGTCACTGCACCTCGTTCCGGGCGCCCTTCGGGAGGCGTCGCTCGCCCTCGGGGTGCCCGTCTGGCGGACGGTGCTCTCGGTCGTCGTGCGGACAGGCCTCAGCGGGATCCTCACCGGGACGATGCTCGCCGTCGCCCGAGCCATGGGCGAGACCGCGCCGCTGTTGTTCACCGCGCTCGGCAGCCGGCTCATCAACGTCGGCAACTTCGCGAAGCCGATGGATTCACTGCCGAACTTCATCTACGTGAATGCGCGGCAGCCGGTGGAGGCGCTCAACCAGCAGGCCTGGGGCGCGGCGTTCCTCCTCCTGGCCGTCGTGCTCGTCATCAACGTCGCGGTCCGGGCGAGGTCCTGGGGCCGCCGGATCGGATAGGTGGTCAGATGACCCTGGAGATGCCCGTGCGAACATCGGACACCGAGCTGGCACCGCGCCCGGCCGTCACGCCCAGGCTGCCTGTCAGCGTGCCGGGTCCCGCCTCGGGGGCGATCGAGATCGAGGACCTGAACGTCTTCTACGGTTCGTTTCGGGCCGTCAAGGACGTGAGCATGCCGGTCCCGCCCAACTCGGTGACCGCGATCATCGGCCCGTCCGGCTGCGGCAAGTCGACGTTCCTGCGGACCCTCAACCGGATGCATGAGCTCGTGGCCGGCGCGCGCGTCGAGGGCAGCATCCGGCTCGATGGGGTCGACATCTACGCCCCGGAGGTGGATCCCGTCCAGCTGCGGCGTGTCGTCGGCATGGTGTTCCAGCGGCCGAACCCGTTCCCGACGATGTCGATCTACGACAACGTTGTCGCGGGCCTCAGGCTCACGGGTCGGCGGAGCCGCACGGATCTCGACGCGATCGTCGAGCAGTCACTCCGACGATCGGCCCTCTGGAACGAGGTGAAGGACAAGCTCAAGGCCCCGGGCACGTCGCTCTCGGGTGGCCAGCAGCAGCGCCTCTGCATCGCCCGGGCGCTGGCCGTCGATCCCGAGGTGATCCTCATGGACGAGCCCGCTTCGGCCCTCGACCCGATCGCGACGCTGCGCATCGAGGAGCTCATCGCCGAGCTCCGGGCGTCCTACACGATCGTCATCGTCACCCACAACATGCAGCAGGCATCGCGGGTCTCGGATCGGACGGCGTTCTTCACGATGGGCGACGATCGGGCTGGCTACCTCGTCGAGATCGACGACACCGTGAAGATCTTCACGAACCCCGCGGAACAGCTCACCGAGGACTACATCTCCGGGAGGTTCGGCTGATGGACCTGGAGATCGAGGAGCGGAAGTCGCGGGCCGGGCTGGATCGGGACGAGCGGCTCGTCAAGGACGGGATCCTGCGCATGGGCTCGCTCGTCGAGGCCCAGATCCGCGCTGCGGTGCGGGCCGTCACGGACCGGGACGCGGTGATGGCCGAGGCTGTGATCGAGGGCGACGCGCGGATCAACGACGCCCAGCGCGAGGTCGCCAACGCGATCGTCATGACGATCGCCACGCAGGCGCCGGTCGCCCGCGACCTGCGGTTCCTCATGGCCCTCGACCACGTGGCGTTCGAGCTCGAGCGGATCGGCGACCACGCTTCCAGCGTGGCCAAGACCGTCCGCCGCCTCGGCGAGGCGCCGGCCCTGCCCGAGGCTGCGGAAGTGGCCGACATGGGCCACCTCGCCGCGGACCTCGTCAGGGGGATCATCACGGCGCTCATCGACGTCGACGACCGGCTGGCCCGCGAGGTGGCCGCCCGCGACGACGAGATCGATCACGCCTATCACGCCCTGTTCGCCAGGGTCATCGATCTCATGCGCTCCGATCCCACCGCCGTCGAGCGGGGCACGCACCTCATCCTCGCGTCGCACTGGATCGAGCGTATCGGCGACCGGGTGACGAACGTCGCCGAGGACGTCGTCTATCTCGCGACGGGCCGGGTCGAGGATCTCAACCCATGACGAAGCAGCGGGTGATCTTCGTCTGCACGGGCAACTCGGCCCGGAGCCAGATGGCCGAGGCCCTGTTGCGGCATGAGGCCGGCGATCGCTTCGAGGTCGTGAGCGGCGGCACGAACCCGCGACCGGTGCACCCGATGGCGATCGAGGCTCTGGCGAAGGTCGGGGTCGACATCTCGGCTGCCGAGTCGAAGTCGGTCATGCGCTACGCCAGCCAGACGTTCGACTACGTCATCACGGTCTGCGACCGGGCGCGGGCGACCTGTCCGGTGTTCCCCGGCATCGGCGAGGTGCTCCACTGGGGCATCGACGATCCCGCCGAGGCCGAGGGGACCGAGGCCGAGCGCCAGGCGGCGTTCGATCGAGCGCTTCGCGAGATCTCGGGCCGCGTCCGCGCGTTCGTCGCGGTCGCGACGGCGGCGAAGCGCTAGCGGCGCGTCAGTTCGGCGTCGCCGCGCGCTGGGACGGCGTCGAGACGTCGGCCAGGGGCACGAGGCCACCCGGCACGAGGCTCCGGGCGATCCCACCCAGCTGCTCGATGAGCCCCGGTGAGACCCGGTAGAAGATGTTGCTGCCCCGCCGTTCGGCGACGACGGCGCCGGCCTCGCGCAGGACCTTCAGGTGATGCGAAACCGTCGGCTGCGAGAGCGAGCAGCAGTCGGTCAGGTCGCAGGCGCAGACCTCGGACGTGCCCGCGAGTTCGCGCAGGATCTCGAGGCGGGCGGGATCGGCCAGGGCGGCCAGCAGGCGGATGTCGGGGTCGAGCGGCTTGGTCATGTCGCCGCAACTCTAATCGATCAACATCGATATTGACAAGCATCAATATTCGGGGTATATTGACGGTGATCGATATCAAGAAAGGAGAGCCCCGGACCATGTTGGCCCCAACGACACTGTTGACGCCGATGAGCGTGCTGTCGCTCGCTGGCCACGTCGCTCCCCACCAGGACCGCGACGTCCAGCAGCTGGCGGACGCCCGCGAGCACGAGCAGCTCGACTGCCAGCCCTCGACCTTCGAGCGGCTGCAGGCCCTGTTCACGCGAACCCAGCCGGCCATCGCCGACTGCGGCTGCACGGCGTAACCCATAGCCCACGAGCACGAACGCCCGCTCCACCTTCGGAGCGGGCGTTCTTCTTTTCGTGCCGCGGTCGAAAGGAGGTGAGCGCCATGGTCCGCTTCGACGATTGTTGCTGCGGCGGCTGCTGCGGACGCTAGTCGCCACCGCTTGCCCGCCTCTGCTAGCGAGGCGGGCTCCCGCCAGGCGCCGCACGGGCTAGCCGTCGAGGGCGGCGGCCTCCGCGCAGATCGCGGTCACGCCCAGGCGCGCCAACCGATCGAACGTGGGTCGCCGGCGGACGGTCCATGCCGCGACGTCCATCCCGGCCTGTCGGGCGCGCTCGATCCCGGCCGCGTCGATCGCCTGCCAGCGCACGGACAACGCGCCGCAGCCGAGATCGCGGGCGACCGCGATCGTCGCTGGTGCGAGGTCGAGCACGTTGCCCCAACGCGGCCAGGCCGGTCGGCGCTCGGCGAGGGTCGCGACGACGCCCGGCTGGAACGACGAGACGACCGCGCCCGAGAGCGCCCCGGCCGCGGTCCCGCGAGCGCGGTCGAGGACGTCGATGAACGCGTCGGTCGGTGGCTCCTTGAGCTCGACGTCCAGGAAGGCGTCGGGCCCGGCCAGGTCGAGCACGGAGGCGAGGGTCGGGATCCCGTGGCCGGCGAGCGCGGCCGCCGTGAGGTCCGCGCAGGCCAACGGGACGCCCTGGACGCGCTCCAGGGTCGCATCGTGGAGGAGCACCGGGATGCCGTCACTCGAGAAGCGCACGTCGAACTCGAGGCCGTCGCAGGCCGGGTTGGCCAGCGCGGCTCGCATCGCGGCGAGGCTGTTCTCAGGCGCGCTGCGCCAGTCGCCACGGTGCGCCAGCCGGAGCGCGGTCACCCGCCGAGGCGGATCGAGGCGACGAGCCCCAGGTGGTCCGAGGGATAGAGCGTCGGGTCGTCGGCGGCGGGCCGGTCGAACGCCACCCGACAGGCGTCGACCTCGATGGCGCCGCGCACCCAGATGTAGTCGAGGCAGCCCGGGTCGCCGTCGGTGTCGATCCCGGGCGCCTGGATCCCGGACGGCCACGTCACCGCCGGTTCGGCGCCGTTGGCGACGAGATGGGCCGACCGGAATCCGGCGTCGGTCATGACCCGGTAGGCCGGCTCGACCGGCTCGGCATTGAAGTCGCCGACGACGACGAGCGGCTCGGGCGCGGATCGATCGGCGAGCCACTCGACGAGGGCCGTGGCCTGGGCTGTGCGGAGTGCCTCGTCCGGCACCGTGTGATGGAGATGGGTCACGACGAACGTCAGGCGAGCGGCCTCCGGGAGCCGGACCGGGATGCGGAGCGCCGACCGGTTCGTGCCGAGCTCGAGCCGCTCCGGCGAGCCGCTCTCGAGCGTCTCGCGGGCGAGGATCGCGTTGCCGTACTCGGGCCGGCCGGCCCAGCCGCGATACGACACGTAGCGACCGTCGCCTGCCGCCCCGATCAGGCGGTCCTGCTGCAGCGGATAGACGCACTCCTGCAGCCCGATGAGGTCGGGCTGGAGCGCCGCGAAGTCGGAGAACACGAGCGGCGCCCGCTCCCACCAGCGGTCGGCGAGGTTGCGGAGGTTGAGCGTCGCGACGGTCAGGGCGGTCACTCGGCGCCTCGCCCGGCCACTGCGGGGGCGGCCGCCCCGTCCCCGGAGTCTGGTGCCGATACGCCGGGCGGCGCGGGCTCGGGGATCGTGAAGGTGAAGGTCGAGCCGCCGCCCTCGACCGATACCACCCGAATCGCGCCCCCGTGGCCCTCGACGATGTGCCTCGCGATCGCGAGCCCGAGCCCCGTCCCACCGCCGCTCGATCGCGTCCGGTCAGCCTTGTAGAAGCGCTCGAAGATTCGGGACTGATCGGCCGGCGAGATGCCCACCCCGCGATCCGCCACCCAGGCAACCACCGCCCGGTCTTCATGCCCCACGCCCACGACGACGTCGGTGCCGTGGTCGCTGAACTTCACGGCGTTGTGGATGAGGTTCGCGAATACCTGCCCGAGCCGGACCATGTCGCCGCGCACGGCCGGCACCGGTTCGATCTCAAGGCGGAGGGTGACGCCTTGGCGGTCGGCGAACGTCCGCAGCCGCTCCACCGAGTCGGTCGCGACGGCCGCCAGGTCGACGTCGTCGAGATGCAGCTCGCGGCCGCCGCTCTCGATCCGGGCCAGGTCGAGCAGCTCGGAGACCATCTGCGCGATGTTGCCGGTCTCGACCTCGAGCTTGCCGATCCGCTCGCGCATCCGGGCCGGCAGGCCCTCGCCCGCGGCCTCCGCGTCGCGGGCCAGCGTCTCGGTCAGCAGCCCGACGGTCGTGATCGGCGTGCGGAGCTCGTGCGAGAGGTTGTCGATGAACTCGGCCCGGATCCGCTGCAGGCGCCGCAGCTCGGCGACGTCCTGGAGCACCAGCCAGACGCCGAGGATCGGCGATCGCCGGGCCCTGACGATGAACGTCGCCTCGTCCTCGCCGCGGAGTGCGACCTCGCCGGTGGCCGCGCCCTCGTCCCGGGCGCGGCGGGCGATCGCTTCGATCCGGTGGTCGCCGACCGCTTCGATCGCGGTTCGGCCGAGCATCGAGCCGGCCTCGCGGCCGAGATACACGTGGGCCGCCGTGTTGGCGACCTCGACCCGCAGGTCGTCGGTCATCCGGATGATCCCGACGCCGACGAGATCGGCCAGGTAGCCGAGGTCGCGCAACCGCTGCTCGAGGGCCAGCTCGGCCGCCTCGGCGCGACGCCGCAGCCGGCCGACCGCGTCCGCGAGGTCCTCGCCCGCCGGACCGGGCGCCGCCCGGCCGGCCTCGGTCACGCTGGCCTCGATCGCATCGAGCGTCCGGCCGCGCGCCAGGGCCACGCCGACGGCCACCGCGAGCGCGACCGCCACCAGCGCGACGAACGCGATGAC
>JBKPRF010000207.1:0-8539 GCA_046734475.1 Chloroflexota bacterium | reverse complement strand
GGCCGAGGTCCCGCGCGGGGCCGCGCTCTTCCTCGTCGACCAGCGCGACCAGTACCTCGCCACCCGCGACGGCGGCTACTTCACCGGCTATCCGGACCCGATGGCGACGATCGGTGAGGCGATCGTCGCCGGAACGACGCGACCCGAGGGTCGCGTGGTCGTCACACACCTCGGCGTCGGGCTCGCGGATCTCGTCTTCGCCGACGCGATCGTCCGGTCGGCGATCGCCCAGGGCCGCGGCACGCTGCTCCCGCGCTAGGCAGCCGGATGCGCGACGCCATGAGCGTCACCGGCGTGTCGCCGGACCTCGTCGTCGTCGGTGGTGGCGTGATGGGCGCGTGGACCGCGCTGCGAGCCGCGCAGTCGGGGCGGCGGGTCGTCCTCGTCGACCAGTTCGGGATCGGCGACCCGCGCTCCACCTCGGCTGATGAGACCCGGATCACGCGGGCGAGCCACGCCGCGGACCAGCTCTACGCCCGCTGGTCGCGGGCCGGCCTCGAGGCCTGGCGCGAGCTCGAACGGGAGGCGGGCGAGGCCCTGTTCGTCGGGAGTGGCGTCCTCTGGTTCGCCCATCGTGACGACGGCTTCGAGGCCGCCTCCGAGGTGACGCTGCGGCGGCTCGACGTGCCGGTCGACCGGCTGCCTCGCCAGGAGGTCGAGGCTCGCTGGCCGGCGATCTCCGCCGGCGACCTCGCGTTCGCGCTGCACGAGCCCGAGGCCGGGGTGCTCCGGGCGCGGGTCGGCGTTCGCGCGGCGGTTCGCGCCTTCGAGCGCCAGGGTGGAACCCTGGTCCATGCCCGAGTGCGGCCCGGCCGAGCGGCGGCTGGACGGCTGGCCGAGCTCGACAGCGACCGCGGCGAGCACCTCGCGGCCGGCGCATTCGTCTTCGCCGCGGGCCCGTGGCTGCCGAGGCTCTTTCCGGACCTCGTCGGCGGGCTCATCGGCATCACGAAGCAGGACGTCGTCTTCCTCGGCCCGGCCCCCGGCGACTCGCGCTTCGAGGCCGATCGCTTCCCGGCCTGGATCGACTACGACGCCGAGATCTACGGGATCCCGGGCTTGGACGGTCGGGGCCCCAAGGTCCCGCCGGACGCTTACGGCCGGCCGTTCGACCCCGACGCCACCGACCGTCTCGTCGACGCCTCGTCGATCGAGACGGTCCGGCGCTACCTCGCAATCCGCATCCCGGGCCTGGCGGACCGGCCAGTCGTCGAGACCAGGGTCTGCCAGTACGAGGCGACGCCCGACACCCACTTCATCCTCGATCGCCACCCGGACCTGGAGAACGTCTGGCTCGCCGGAGGCGGGTCGGGCCACGCCTTCAAGCACGGCCCGGAGATCGGTCGCTACGTCGTCGGGTCGCTCGACGGCGGAGTGCCGCCGAACGCACCGCCCGACGATCGCTTCTCGCTCACCCGAGATCGCCGGGCGAACGCTGCGCTGCGGGCCGGGTCCCAGTCACCCCGGCCGATGCCGGGCCCCGGCGTCACTCGTTGACGTCGAGCGGCCCCTCGGGCACCTCGATGAGCACCCGGCCCTTCTCGATGACCACCGGGTAGCTCGCCAGCGGCAGCTCGGCCGGTGGATCGAGCGCCTCGCCGGTGCCGAGGTCGAAGCGCGACAGGTGGAGGGCGCAGGTGAGCGTGCCGCTCTCGCGCCCGTCGGGCATCGGCGACCCACCGCCGGTCAGGAAGCCCTTGTCGAGCTCGAAGTACTCGTGGGTGCAGATGCCCTGGAACGCCCGGATCACGCCGTTGGCGTGGACGACGACGACCTGCTCGTGGCCGTCGACGAACGCCATCCGGAGCGTGCCCTCGGGGACCTCGTCGACGCCGAGGAGGTCGATCCGACGCGTGCCGGCCACCGGGGTCAGGCGGCCGCCTCGGCTGCGGCGGCCAGCCCGGCCGCCCACTTCTCGTCGAGCAGCTCGCGGAGGTGCTCCCGGGCGGACTCGAGCGGGACCCGGGCGACGACCGGCTCCAGGAAGCCGAGCACGACGAACTTCCGGGCCTCGTCGGGCGGGATGCCGCGGGTCTCGAGGTAGAAGAGCTGGGTCGGATCGATCGGGCCGACCGAGGACGAGTGGGCTGCGCGGCGGCAGTCGGGCTGGTCGATCTCGAGCGACGGGATCGCGACCGCCCGGGCGGCGCGCGAGAGGTTCATCCCGAACTCGCCGAGGAACGAGTCGGTGCCGATCGCGCTCTTCTCGATCGTGATCAGGCCCTTCATGTACGAGCGGGCCCGGTCGAGCAGCGCGCCCTTCGAGAGCAGGTTGCCGGTCGTGTCGCGGCCCAGGTGGCGGGTGTACGAGGTGAGGTCGAAGAGCTGCTGCTCGCCGCCGAAGACGATCTCGACCTGCTCGACCGAGCTGCGATCGCCCTCGAGCCGGTTGTCGACCCGCGATCGGACGAGGCGGCCGCCGAGCTGGGCAAGCGCCCAGTGGAGGGACGCACCCTCGCCCACTCGCGCATGCCGGTGCTGGAAGGTCACCTGGCCGGTCCCGAACTCCTGGATCGAGGCGAACGCCAGCGAGGCCCCGGCCCCGAGGCTGACCTCCGTGGTCCCGTGGAAGAAGCCCTGCGGCACGGTCTCGCCCTCGGCGCACTCGATGTCCGGGCCGCACGGCACGAGCTCTTCGACGATCGACGCCGAGGCCCCGTCACCGAGGCTCACGACCGTTCGCGTCAGGAGCGCCCGACCAGGGGCGGCGCCCGGCCAGCGCAGCGCGATCGGCTCGGCGACCCGGGTCCCGGCCGAGATCTCCACGTGGCGGCCGTGACTCCAGAAGCCACGGGCGAGCTGGGCGAGCTTGTCGTCCGACGGCAGGGACGTTCCCCCCTCGAGCGCGGCCCTGAACCCCGCGGCGTCCCGGTCGAGCCACTCGGCCATCGTCTCCACGATGACCCCGTCCGGCGGCCCGCCGGCGGCTTCGATCGCCCGGAGGTCGTCGCCGAGCCCCACAGGGCCGTCGCTGATGTACGGCCGGCTCTCGAGGAGCTCGGCGCCGCGCAGGTCGATGTACGGCGTATAGAGCTGGTTGGCTTCGACGGGCAGCGCCTCGAATGCCTGCCAGGCCCCGATCCGCTCGGCCCGGAGCCAATCGGGCTCGCCGCGCTCGGCCGCGAGCGCCTGGGCCAGGCCGCGATCCGCGAATCGGAACGGCAGGTCAGCCGGCGCACGGCGCGGGGCGCGCGCCTTCGGCTCGATACCGGTCGTCATTGAGCGAGCGTAGCCGAGGATCGGGCCAGGCCCGGCTGTGAGCGGACCGCAATGCCGACGAGCGCCGGACGTGAGGTCCCGGCGCGCCATCGTGGTCTACGGTCGCCGCTCGCCCAGGAGGTCGCCACTCCCATGCCCAACTCCCCCGACACGATCGAAGAGCATCTTCGCGGCGCGTCCGACGCCATCCTGCTGCTGGTCGGCGAAGTCGAGCAGCTCGAGCGCCACAAGCGCGGCGTCCGGCCCGAGGACCCGCGGTTCGACGTCCTCGCGACATCCGTTCGCCAGGTCGCCACTGCCCTGGCCGACTTCACCCGAGCCGAAGAGGCATGGGGCCGCGAGGCGGTGGGCTCGACCGCCCACGTCGCGACGATTGCCGACACCCCCAGCCCGCCGACCATGGCCGCGATCCTGCAGCGCTGGCGGGACATCGAGCGCCGGCTCAACGAGGCACCGGCGGGCTCACCGGAGGCCGCCGCGCTCTTCGATGAGTACGAGCGAATCCGGGACGAGTACCTGGAGGCCTTCCGCGCCCACTCGGGCGGCGGCGACGAGACAGACACCGGCTGAGATCAGCCGAGCGAGCCTTCCATCTCGAGCTTCACGAGCCGGTTGAACTCGATGGCGTACTCCATCGGCAGCTCCTTCGTGAAGACCTCGAGGAAGCCCTGGATGATGAGGTTCTGGGCCTCGTTCTCGGTGAGGCCCCGGCTCATCAGGTAGAAGACCTGGTCCGCGCTGATCTTCCCGACGGTGGCCTCGTGGGTCATCGTCGTGTCGTCTTCCTGGATGTCGATGTAGGGATACGTGTCGCTGCGGCTCTCGTCGTCGAGCATGAGCGCGTCGCAGCGGACGCTCGCGACCACGCCGGTCGCGCCGGGCGAGACCTTGAGCTGGCCGCGGTATGTCGCCCGGCCCCCGTCCTTCGAGACCGACTTGGAGACGATCCGCGACGTCGTGTTCTTCGCGAGGTGGATCGCCTTCGCGCCCGTGTCCTGGTGCTGGCCCCGGCCGGCGACGGCGACGCTGATGATGTCGGCCGTGGCGTTCTCGCCGCGGAGATAGATCGACGGGAACTTCACGGTCTTGCGCGACCCGGTGTTCGCGTCGATCCACTCGACCCGGGCGTTCTCGTACGCGTGGGCCCGCTTGGTCACCAGGTTGTAGACGTCGTTCGACCAGTTCTGGATCGTCGTGTAGCGGACGTTCGAGCCCGGCAGCGCGACCACCTCGACGACGGCCACATGGAGCGAGTCGGTCGCGTAGATCGGGGCCGTGCAGCCCTCGATGTAGTGCACCTTCGCGCCCTCGTCGACGACGATCAGGGTCCGCTCGAACTGGCCGGTGTTCTCGCCGTTGATCCGGAAGTAGGCCTGCAGGGGGAGCGGGACCTCGACGCCCTTCGGGACGTAGACGAACGAGCCGCCCGACCAGACCGCGCCATTCAGGGCGGAGAACTTGTTGTCCTCGGCCGGCACGACGGTCCCGAAGTACTTCTTGAAGATCTCGGGATATTCCTTCAGGCCCTGGTCCGTGCCCATGAAGACGACGCCGAGCTTCGAGAGCTCCTCCTTGACCGAGTGGTAGACGACTTCGGAGTCGTACTGCGCGCCGACACCGGCGAGGAACTTCCGCTCCGCCTCGGGGATGCCGAGCTTCTCGAACGTCGCCTTGATCTGCTCGGGGACGTCGTCCCACGACTTCTCTTCCCGCTCGGACGGCTTGCGGTAGTAGACGATCTTGTCGAAGTCGATCTTGTCGAGTCCGTCGGTCCACATCGGCATCGGGCGCTTCAGGAAGTGGTCGTACGCGCGGAGGCGCGCCTGGAGCATCCAGTCCGGCTCGTTCTTGAAGCCGCTGATCTCCTCGACGGTCTCGCGGGTCAGGCCGCGCTTCGTCTCGCGCAGGTACGCGATGTCGTCGTGGAAGGCGTACTGCTCGCGGCGATCCGCGACGAGGTCGCGAGTGGTTGGCTTGGCAGCGGGCTCGGTGGTCAAGAGCATCTCCGGCGGGCGTCCGGGCAGGCATTTCCAGCCGATGTCGTAATCCCGAGTGACATTATCGGGATTACCGGTTCGAGCGTCAACGAACCGCCATCCGCCGTGCGGCTGCTGCCTCGGATCGCAAGGCAACTGTGAGGCTCGGATCCCTCCTGGCGAACTACTATCGAGACGTGGCTGGTCAGCGAAGACCGGTCCGTGCTCGTCGGACCGCCGAACCGCGCCTGCTCCGTCTCCTGCGCGCACAGCACAGACAGGACATCTCCCGGTCGGGGCTGGCTCGGGGCAGCGCGCCATGGAACCGCGCCACCACGACCCTCGAGACGCTGAACGACCAGCTCCGGTACGTTGCCGCGACGGGCAGGCTGCCGCGGGAACCGCTCGGCAACCAGCTGGATCTCGAGCTCGACAGCCGGCCCGAAGAGGACCTCGACTTTCGCGAGTTCGTGATCAGCTGCGTCCGGCAGGCCGTCCTCGCTCAGGTGACAGAGGGCCTTGTCGCTCGCTCCCGCGACCGGCTCGATGCGAGCGAGGCAAGGGCTCAGGCGGCGCGATCCCTCGTCGATCGGGTCGGGACACGTCTCCGCACGGAATATCCCGACGCCGTGCTCGAAGCGTCGCCGTCAACTGGCGCGACGATCAGCCTTGTCGCGGAACGTGACGGCCTGATCGCGTGAGCGGGTACCCGTCAGCTGCCGTTGCCGTCCTCGGGCGACGGGACGATCGCGAGCCTGGGCCCGCTGGGACGATTCTCAATCGCGGTTGACGAACGGGCCGCGAGGTCCTCGTTGGCCGTGTTGAGCTCCTCGACGGTCGCCTGCAGCTCCTCGTTCAGGGTCTCGAGCTCTTCGTTCGTGGCCTGGAGCTCCTCGTTGAGGGTCTCGACCTCCTCGCTCGCCGCCTGGAGCTCCTCGTTGTAGACCTGCAGCTCGTCGTTCGCGACGCGCAGGCGGGCATTCGAGTCCGCGAGCTCCTCGTTGCCGCGAAGGAGGTCGCTGTTGGTGGCTGTGAGCCGCTCGATCTGGATGCGGAGGCGTTCGACCTCCGCTGTCAGCCGCCCGGTCCGGGACTCGCTGTCGATCCGAGTGGCGACGTCGGCGGAGATGTCGAGGACGGTCACCAGGACCTGTCGATCACCGGTCTCGCCGGCGCTCGACGCCGGCGCGAACGTGAGCTCCAGCGTTCGCGGCGCCCCCACCGGCGTCTCCGTGGTGACCCCGAAGCGCGTGGTGATCGTGTCGCCGGCAAGCGCCTTGTCGATTGACTGGCGCAGCGGGCCGCTCTCGAGGGCCCGCGCCTGGTGGACGAAGTCCTGCCCGATCGCGGCGCCGTGGATGCCCAGCAGGGCGCGCGCGGCGGTGTTGACGAACACGGTGTCGTAGGCGGCATCGACGACGCAGACACCGGTGGGCAGTCGTTGCAGGATTGTCTCCGCCCGCTCTCCCGGTCGGCGGTGGTCCGGCTCGTCGTCCGGCGCGGCCGGCGCGACGGGTGTCGGAGCCCGACGACCGCGGAGCGGTCGCGGCTGAGCCGTCGGCGGAACGCCCGCGAGCGGTCCGGCCGGGATCAGGACGCGATCGCCGCTGCGCCGGAAGATCCGCAGGCCGGCGTCCTCCACGACGAAGGCCGTCGGTTGCGGGTGACCCGTCTCGGACTTGCCGAGGATGAGGTAACCGCCGTCGCGCAGGGAGAAGGCAAACAGCTGCAACGCCCGGCGCTGGAGCTCGGACGTGAAGTAGATCAGGACGTTGCGACAGAGGACGAGGTCGATCCTCGGGAACGGCGCCCGCTGAGCGAGGTCATGCTCGCCGAAGACAGTCATCGCGCGGATGTGCGGCGCGACCTCGTAGGCGCCATCGAGATGCCCGAAATGACGGGCGAGCATTGCCTCGTCCAGGCCCTTGAGGGAGGAGGACGGGTAGATCCCCCGGCGGGCGAAGGCGATCGCCTCCGGATCCGCGTCGGTCGCGAAGATCCGGACGCTCCAGCGGGCGACGTCGGCGCCCAGCGCGTCGCTCACGAGCATGGCCAGCGAGTAGGCCTCCTCGCCGGTGGCGCAGCCGGCCGACCAGAGCCGCAGCTCGCGCCGGTCCCGGGCGCGGTCGAGGAGTCGCGGGAGGTACTCCGACCGAATCGCCTCGAACAGGTCGGCGTCGCGGAAGAAGTCGGTCACCTTGATGAGGAGGCTCCCCCGCAATCGGTGGATCTCCTCGGGATGGCGGAGGACATACCGGCGGTACTCGGCGAGACTCGCGGAGTGCGTTGCCGCGATGCGACGCTCCAGTCGCCTGACGATGGTCGGCCGTCGATACGCGGCGAAGTCGATCCCGGTCCGGTCGCGGAGCTGGGCCAGGAACCGGTCCATCCCGTCGGTCGAGTCCTTCAGGTTCGTCGCCCCCGAGAGCAGGCTTTCGAGCAGCGGTCCGATGGCTTCGACCCGGGTCACCGCGTCGACGGTCTGCGGCAGAAGGGACCGCGGCATCCCCGGAAACGCGGCCGTCTCCGGGTCCTGGACGATGACGGTGCCGCCCGCTGCCGCGACGTACTGGGCGCCGGCCGCCCCATCCGACCCGGTGCCGCTCAGGATGACCGCGATCAGGCCCTCGCCGAAGGTCTCCGACGCGGTCTCCAGCAGTCGGTCGATTGACGGCTTCGGACGGTCCGGCTGCTCGGCCTCGAGGAGGATCGCGTGGTCGGAGATCGATACGTCTCGATTGGGCGGCACGATGTACACCGCGCCGTTCTCGAGCGGGGTCTCATCCTCGATCCCGACGACGCGCAACTCGGTGCGGCGCTGGATGATCTCGACGAGGCTCGAGCGATGCTCGGGATGGAGATGCTGAGCCACGACGATCGGCGCCGGAAAGGACGTGGGCAGCCCCGAGACCATGACGGACAGGGCCTCGATCCCGCCCGCCGAGGCGCCGACGACCACCAGCCGATCGACTCGATCAATGGGCCGTCGCCTTCGCGTCGCCATGACCGCAGTGTGCACCTCGAGCGTCGCCCTGGGTGTTGCAGGAAGCCAGGCTTGGACGCATGATGCGGGGCAACGGGATCCGCTCTCCGCATGATGCACGGGCATGACATCTGAAGCTCGGTCCCATACTTCCGACGTCCCAGGGCTCGAACCCGAGATCCGTTCGTATCCGTCGGACGACGCGACGTTCGCGGCCGATGTCCACGAAGCCTTGGCCCGCTCGCGTGCCACCCTCGCAGCCGGCCGTCAGCTCATCGAAGCCGTGCGCCGAGACCTCCGGGCGCGGTACCCGAGGGTCGAGATCCAGGAGCAGAGCTCGTTGGCGGCGCTGTCCGAGTAC